>NZ_JAIUKC010000080.1:0-8408 GCF_020177435.1 Saccharopolyspora sp. 7B
CCCCCCCCCCCCCGCGGCCGGCCCCCCCCCCCCCCCCCCCCCCCCGCCGCGGGGGGGGCCGCGGGGGGGGGGGGGGGCCCCCCCCCCCCCCCCCCCCCCCCCACGGGCATCAGGCCGCGGTCCGCCGCCGCGGCTTCCGGTAGCTGAGCCTGCGCAGCAAGGTTTCCGCAGGCCCGCGCACGCCCGCTCGTTCCGAGAGCCGCGCCAGCACCGCGGTCAGTACCCAGGTGGCGACGCCGACGAGCGCCGCCGACCAGCTCGACAGGTGCGCCCCCACCGCGAATCCCCACGCCGAGAGCAGCGGCACGAACACCGCCGACTGCGCCAGGTACCCGCTGAGCGAGCGCCGCCCCAACGCGACCAACGCGCGCACCGGCCTGGCCGGGCTCGCACCGCGCGCGGTGATCCGGTGCGCGACGAGGCCGAACAGGGCGGCGTATCCGACCCCGGCGGGAATCCCGGCGAAGAAGTGCACCGTGCCGAAGACCGCCAGGTTCGGCAGCCCCAGCACGCCGACGTGGTGCAGCGCCAGCGGAACACCCGCCACCCAGCCCACGGCGATGCCGAAGAAGGCGGTGCGCCGCAACAGCGGCAGGTGCCGGGCGGGCTCCTCCAGGACGCGGTGCCGGGAAGCGAGCAACCCCAGCAGGAACGCGGTCGGCAGCGCGAGCGTGGCGATTCCTGCCAGCGGCGTGGGCGCCCAGTTCGCCAACCGCAGCAGCGCGGACGCGAGGTAGCCGGTCTCGGTGATCGGGAACCGCTCCGGACGCGGACCCACCGACGGCGGCACCGGGTCCGCCATCACCGAGATCGCGCACACCGCGACGCCGAGCGCCACCAGGACCCCGATCCACACCCGCAGCGCGCGGTCCCCGCGGCCGAGGAACAGCGGCACGAACACCAGTCCCATCACGCCGTAGGTGGCGAGGATGTCGCCGTGCCACAGCAGCGCGGCGTGGACCAGGCCGAACCCGAACATCCACAGGTGCCTGCGGCGCAGCAGCCCGCGCGCCTCGCGCGCCGAGGCTCCCGCCGCGATCCGCCGGGTGTGCAGCTGCCCGATCCCGTAGGCGAACAGGAACGCGAACATGGTGTGCGTGCGGGCGTCCACCACGACGATCGTGGCCGCCTGCACGATCCGGTCGGCGAGCCCACCGCCCGCCGGGTGCAGCAGCGCGGCACCGGTGCCTGCGGTGTACAGGAACCACGGCACGTGGGCCAGGGCGATGAGCAGCAGCATCATGCCCCGGGCCAGGTCCGGGGCGATCGCCCGCTCGGCGAGCGGGGTGGGTCGCGCCGGTGGTGCGGACGGGCGCGGGACGGTGTCGGTGGACACGGGTGGGCTCCTCTCGGGGCTGTTGTCACCCCATCCCACTCCGTGCCCCTGCGGCACGCTCAAGCCCGGATTTCCGCCCACCGCCCGGAGAACGGGACGCCCGCGGTGCGCGCGGGCGCCCCGTCCGGTGCTCAGGACAGCTTGAGCACCGGGTTCCGCTGGTCCAGCCAGGTGGCGAAGTCCAGGGACCGTTCGATCGCGCCGCGCTGCTCGTGAGTGATGGTCGCCCCGTCGGCGGTGGTGGCGGCCTTGAGCCGGTCCGCGTCGTAGAACTCCAGCACCCGGTGGTCGGTCGCGATCAGCTCCGCGGCCTGCGCCTGGATGGCGCGGAGGTAGTTCGGGTCGAAGCTGCCCGGGTAACCGCTCTTCTTCCGGTTGGCCACCGATTCCGGCAGCGTGTCCCGGGTGGCGCCGCGCAGGATGCTCTTCTCCCTGCCGTCGAAGGTCTTCAGCGCCCACGGGGTGTTGAACACGTACTGCACCAGCCGGTGGTCGCAGAACGGCACCCGCACTTCGAGGCCCACGGCCATGCTCATCCGGTCCTTGCGGTCCAGCAGGGTCTGCACCATGCGGGTCAGGTGCATGTAGCAGACCTGCCGCATCCGCTTCTCCAGCCCGGTTTCGCCGTCCTTGAGCGGCGCGGCGGCGACGGCGTCCCGGTAGTTGTCGCCGATGTAGGAACCGAGGTCCAGCTGCGCGCTCAGGCCGGGTTCGAGCAGCCCGGACGGGGTCAGCGGCGAGTCGACGAGCCACGGGAAGGTGTCCGCGTCGCGCTTGCGCTCGTCGTGGAACCACGGGTAGCCGCCGAAGATCTCGTCCGCCGACTCCCCGGACAAGGCCACGGTGGACTGTTCGCGGATCGCCTTGAACAGCAGGTACAGCGAGTTGTCCCGATCGCCGAGACCGATCGGGAGGTCCCGGGCGGCAACGGCGGCGGCGCGCACCGCCGGGTCGGACAGGGCCGCGCCGTCGAGCATGATGTCGTCGTGGTCGCTGCGCACGTGTTCGGCGACGGCGTGCACGAACGGCGTGTCCTGGGTGGGGGCGACGTCGATGGCGCGGAAGTTCTCGGCCTGGTTGGGGAAGTCGACGGCGAAGCTGCGCACCGTCTCGCCCTGCTCCGCGAGCTGCAGCGCCGCGATCGCCGTCATCGCCGAGGAATCGAGCCCGCCGGAGAGCAGGGTGCAGCGCGGCACGTCGGCGACGAGCTGGCGGGCGATGATGTCGTCGAGCAGCTCCCGCACGTGCGCGACGGTGGCGTCGCGGTCGTCGGTGTGGTCGCCGACCTCCAGCTGCCAGTAGCAGCGCTCGCGCAGCCCGTTGCGGTCGACGATGGCGAGGTGGCCGGGCTTGAGCTCCCGCATCCCCTCCCACACGGCGAAGCCGGGCGTCTTGGCGAACGAGAAGATCTCGCGCAACCCGTCGAGGCCGACGACCGGTTCGGCGTCCGGGTTCGCCAGGATCGCCTTGGGCTCGGAGCCGAACAGCACGCCGTCGGCGGTCTCGTAGTAGTAGAACGGCTTGATGCCCATCCGGTCGCGGATCATGACGAGCTTCTCGGTGCGCTCGTCCCAGATCGCGAAGGCGTACATGCCGTTGAGGTGTTCGGCGAGCTGCTCGCCCCACTCCAGGTAGCCGTGCAGCACGACCTCGGTGTCGGAGTCGGTGTCGAACCGGTGCCCGCGCCCGCGCAGTTCGGCGCGGAGCTCGGTGAAGTTGTAGGCCTCGCCGGAGTAGACCATGGCGACCGCGCCGTCGGGCGTGGCGACCTCCATGGGCTGCGCGCCACCGGGCAGGTCGATGACGGCGAGCCGCCGGTGCCCGAGCGCGGCGTGCGGTGCGACCCAGGTGCCCGCGGCGTCCGGGCCGCGGCAGGCCATCGTTTCGGTCATGTCCCGCAGCACTCGGTCCTGGGTACCGAGATCACGCCCGTAGGAGACCCAGCCCGTGATGCCGCACATACGACCACCTCACCCATTTAGATAGCTGCTCAAACTAACGAAATGGACGCTAGTGGCCGGGACCGGCGCTCACTGCGGAGCAAAAGTGTGACGCCGAGTGATGTAAATCATAGATGTCGCGATGTTGCGGGCACATCGCAAATACCTCGTGAACAGGACGAATGCGAAGTTCTCCGCGCGCCACCCCGGACCGGGCCGAACACGGAGCGCGACCGGTACTACTCCCCCGCCTTCTCGGTACCGACCGAGTCCAGGTGCTCGCGCAGCCGCTCCGCCGCCTCCGCCCGGCGCCCCGCCAACAGCAGGTCCGCGATCTCCACGTGCTCGCGGCAGCGCACCACCGCGCGGTCCCGCGGCAGCGTCCGCCGGTACTCCACCAACCGGCGCAACCGGTCCACCCGGCGCAGCGAGTCGATGAAGAACGCGTTGCCCGAGCACTGCACCAGCACCTCGTGGAACGCGCTGTTGCGGTCGAACAGCTCCGCGTCGCCGACCTCCCGGATCGCGCCGTCCACGAGGTGTTGCTGCTGCGCGCGCACCTCCCGCACCGCGTCCTCGTCCAGCTGGAAATCCGGTTCGAGCAGCGCGGCCGGTTCGATCGTCAACCGGAACCGGTAGCTGTCCCGGTACGAGCCCTGCGAGGTGAGCATCGGCCGGAACCGCCAGCCGTAGCCGGGCATCCGCTCGATCCAGCCCTCGGCACCGATCCGCTGCAGGATCCGGGACAGCTGCGCGGACGTGAGCCCGTACTCGCGGGCGAGCCCGCTCTCGGTCACCCGCTCCGGCAGCCGCCCGTCCAACCGGTCCCCCGCGATCCGCAGGTAGGTCGTCTCCACGCCGTCCCCGCCCTCGGCCACCGGCGCGGCGTCCGGGACGCGCAGCACCGCGTAGCCGCCGCGCTCCCCCGCCGCCACCACGCCGTCAGCGGCGAGCAGCCGCAGCGCGCCGCGCACCGGCGAGCGCGACACCGCGAGGCGCTCCGCGAGCGCCCGCTCCACCAGGCGGGTGCCCGGCACGAGCCGCTCCTCGCGGATGTGCTCCGCGATGCGCGCCGCGATCTGCTCGACGAGGGGCGTCGCCATGTGCTCCCGGTCCTTCCGCGAGGTGGGCGGTGTGCCGAGCGAGCCTACTTCGGCGCCGGCGCCGGTTCCCGCCCCGACGGTCGGGATCCCGCGGTGCGAGCCCGGTGGCGAGGTTCCGGACGAGGCAGGCGTCAGGCCCCGTGCTCCGCGTCGACGCGCCGGGTTTCTCCCGTGGCCACCAGGGTTCGGGTGGCGTCGACGGAGGCGTAGGTCCACAGGATGCGCATCGGCGCGGTCGCCGAGGCGTTGCGGAACCGGTGCGGCACCCCCGCGTCGACGTAGGTGGTGTCGAAGGCGGTGAGCTCGTGCTCGACGCCGTCGATCTCGGCGATCGCATCGCCTTCGAGGATCACCACGCTCTCCGGGCAGTCGTGCGTGTGCAGCGGGATGCCCGCCCCGCCCTCGAACAGGGTCTGCCCGTTGAGGAACGTGGCGGCGCCGCGCTCCCGGGTGACCAGCGGGATGGTGCGGGCACCGCCGCCGCGGGAGAACGCGGACAGCTCGGCCGGCCGCAGCACGGCGGCGGGGAAGGTCTCGTGCTCGGGCATCAGGCGCGCTCCTCGCGGATCCAGAGGGTCTTGACGTTGACGAACTCGCGGATGCCCTCGGCACCCAGTTCCCGGCCGTAACCGGACTTCTTCACCCCGCCGAACGGCAGCCGCGGGTCGGAGGCGACGACGCCGTTGACGAACACCGCGCCCGCGTCGATCTCGGCGGCGATGCGCCGCGCCAGCGCGAGGTCGCGGGTCCACACCGCGGCGCCGAGGCCGAACTCGGTGCGGTTGGCCAGTTCCACCGCTTGCTCGGCACCGGCGACGCGGGTGATCGCCGCGACCGGCCCGAAGGTCTCCTCGTCGAACGCGGCCATGCCCGGTTCGACGTGGTCCAGCACGGTCGGCGGGTAGTGGAAACCGGGCCCCGGCACCGGCTCGCCGCCGGTGCGCAGCCGCGCGCCCGCGGCGATCGTGCGCAGCACCTGGTCGTGCAGGGCGTCGCGCAGGTTCGCGCGGGCCATCGGGCCGATCCGGGTGGCCGGGTCGGTGGGATCGCCGACGGGCAGCGCTTCGGCGGCCGCGGTGAAGGCGGCGGCGAACTCCTCGGCGATCGGCTCGGCCACCAGGAACCGCTTGGCGTTGACGCAGGACTGGCCGACGTTGGTGAACCGGGCCCGCACCGCAGCGGCGGCCGCGGCGGGCACGTCGGCGTCGGCGAGCACCAGGAACGGGTCGGAGCCGCCGAGTTCGAGCACCTGCTTCTTCAGCGCGTTCCCGGCCTGTCCGGCGACGATCGCGCCGACCTCGGTGGATCCGGTGAGGGTGACCGCGGCGATCCGGTCGTCGGCGATGAGCTCGGCGACGACGGGCACCTCGACCAGCAGCGCCCGGCACAGCCCCGCGGGCGCGCCCGCGTCGCGCAGCACCTCGCCGATCGCGAGCGCGCACTGCGGAACGTTGTTGGCGTGCTTGAGGATCGCGCCGTTCCCGGCGGCCAGCGCGGGGGCGGCGAACCGGAAGAACTGCCAGAACGGGTAGTTCCACGGCATCACCGCGAGGACCACGCCGAGCGGCTCGCACACGACCACCGCCTCGCCGTCGTCCGTCCGAACAGGACGGTCGGCGAGGAGCTCCGCGGCGTGCTCGGCGTAGTGCTCGCAGGTGAGCGCGCACTTGTCGACCTCGGCGGCGGCTTCGGCGATCGGCTTGCCCATCTCGGTGGTGATCAGCCGGGCGTAGCGCTCCCGCCCGGCGCGCAGCACGCGGGCGATCTCGCGCAGCAGCGCGGTGCGCTCGGCGAGCGGCGTCCGGCGCCAGGCCCGCTGGGCGGTCGCGGCGGCCGCGAGGGCCGCGTCCACTTCAGCGGGACCGTCCACCTCGTACCGCGCCAGTTCGGCCTCGGTGGCCGGGTCGATCGACAGGATGGTCACGGGGCTGCTCCGTTCCAGGAGGGGTTCTGAGGGGTGCGGGTTCCGGGGTTCGCGGCCCGGTCGCGGCGGTCCGCGGTGTCCCGGCGGAGCAGGACGCTAATCGACCGGATGGTTTTTCTCAACGCACAAGTACCAATTCGGCGCCCACCTCGATCCGATTCGTTATAAGCACTGCGCACGCACTCATCTGCTGCTCAGCTCGGCTCGATCTCCCTGGATTCAGGTCTTGACCGAGCGAGGTTATAACCTCCAGGATGTCGCCGGAACGCACCACCCGAGGAGAGATCCATGACCGCACCCCGATCCGCCCGCACCTACCGACTCGGCCTGCTCGAAGGCGACGGGATCGGACCGGAGATCGTGCCCGCCGCCACCCGCGCCGTGGACGCCGCGCTCACCGCCGCCGGGGCCCCGGCCGTCGAGTGGGTGCCGCTGCCGCTGGGCCGGGACGCCATCGAGGAGCACGGCACGCCCTCGCCGGAGTCCACGCTGGCCGCGCTCGACGAGCTCGACGCCTGGCTGCTCGGGCCGCACGACAGCGCCGCCTACCCGGAACCACACCGCTCGCAGCTCAACCCCAGCGGCACCATCCGCACCCGCTTCGGGCTGTACGCGAACATCCGCCCCGCCAAGTCCTTCGAGGGCGCGAAGGCGATGGTCCCCGGCACCGACCTGGTGATCGTGCGGGAGAACACCGAGGGCTTCTACGCCGACCGCAACACCCACGCGGGCACCGGCGAGTTCATGCCCACCCCCGACGTGGCGATCGCGCACGGCATCATCACCCGGCCCGCCGTGGAGCGGATCGCGCACACCGCCTTCCAGCTGGCCCGCGGCCGTCGCGGCAAGCTGACCATCGTGCACAAGGCGAACGTGCTGCGGCTGACCACCGGCCTGTTCCGCGACGTGTGCCGGGAGATCGCCGAGCAGTACCCCGACGTCACCGTGGACGACTACCACATCGACGCGATGACGGTGCACCTGCTGCGCCGCGCCCCCGAGTTCGACGTGATCGTCACCGAGAACATGTTCGGCGACATCCTCTCCGACCTCACCGGCGAGCTGGCCGGTTCGCTGGGCATCGCGCCGTCGATCAACGTCTCGGACCGGCAGGGCATGGCGCAGGCCGCGCACGGCTCCGCCCCCGACATCGCGGGCAAGGACCTCGCGAACCCGATCGCCATGATGCTGTCCAGCTCGATGTTGTTGCAGTGGCTGGGAGATCGGCACCAGGACGCGGGCTTGCGCACCGCCGCCGCGGCGCTCGACGCGGGGATCGCGCGCACCGTCGCCGCCGGGACCTGCACCTCGGACATGGGCGGTTCCGCCGGGACGACGGAGTTCGCCGCCGCCGTCGCCGCCGCCATCGCGGACGCGAGATGACCCGCCCGCTCGTGGCGTTCGTGCACGCCGCGCCCGCCGCGGTGGAACCGGCGAACGCGGCACTGCGCGAGGCGTTCCCGGAGGCGACGGCCTGGAACCTGCTGGACGACCGGCTGGTCTCCGAGGCCGACGCGGCGGGCGGGCTCACCCCGGCGCTGCGCAGGCGGATGCTGGGGCTGATCCGGCACGCCGTGGACGGCGGCGCGGACGCGGTGCAGCTGAGCTGCTCGATGTACGGGCCGGTCGCCGGGCTCGCCCGGCAGCTGTGGTCCGCGCCGGTGCGGGGCGCCGACGACGCCGCGTTCGCCGAGCTCGCCCGCCGCGGCCGGGCCACCGCCGTGTTGGTGTCCTCATTGGACAGCGCACTCGCGGAATCGGCCGGGCGGCTGGACATCGCGGCTCCCGAGGCACGAATCCTGCCCGCGCTCGCGCAGCCGGCCGGCGCCGATTCCCTCGCCGCGGCGGTGCGCCCGCACCTGCCCGCGGCCGACCTGGTGCTGCTCGCGCAGTACTCGCTGAGCCCGCACGCCGCCGCGCTCGCCGCGGACCTCGGCACCGAAGTGCTGAGCCCGCCGCTGCTCGCCGCGCGCTCGCTGCGGACGCAGCTGCTCGGCGCGGCCTGAGCCCGGCCCGCCGGCCGGGGGGGGGGGGCCCCCCCCCCCCCCCCCCCCCCCCGGCGGCCGCCCCCCCCGAACCGGTGCCGCCGCGCGGGGCGGGCACCG
>NZ_JAIUKC010000081.1:0-57405 GCF_020177435.1 Saccharopolyspora sp. 7B
CTTCGCCGCAGGCCCGGCCGGGCCCGGCCCCCGCCCCCCCCGCGCCCCCCCCCCCCCCCCCCCCCCCCCCCCCCCCCCCCCCCCCCGGGAGCAGCAAAGGAGCAACGATGCTCGCCGTCCTGGGCTTCGCCACCCTCGGCGTCTTCATGGCGCTGGTGATGCGCCGCTACCTGACCGCCTTCGTCGCCATCATGGCCACCCCCGTCGTGTTCGCCGTGGCCGCCGGGTGCGGCGGACGCCTCGACGAGATGATGCTGAACGGCCTGGAGATCGTCGCCCCGACCGCGATCCTGCTGCTGTTCGCGGTGCTGTACTTCGGCGTGATGATGGACGCGAAGCTGTTCGACCCGATCTCGCGGGGCATCATCCGCCTCTCGCAGGGCGATCCGGCACGCATCTGCGTCGGCACCGCCGTGCTCGCGCTGCTGGTGGCGCTCGACGGGGACGGCACCACCAGCTACATGATCCTGTGCTCGGCGTTCCTGCCGATCTACCTTCGGCTGGGCATCAACCCGCTGGTGCTGGCCGCGATCGCGACGATGGCGCTCGGCACCATCTCCGGCACCACGCCGTGGGGCGGGGCGGCGACCCGCGGGATCAGCGTGCTGCACCTGGACTCCACCGACTACTTCGTGCACATGATCGCGCCGATGGCGCTGACCTCGCTGGCCATCATCACGATCTCCTGGTTGCTGGGGCGCGCGCAGCGCAAGCGCATCGACCGCGCCGTCATCGAGGAGTTCGCCGCCGAGATCGCCGAACAGCGGGTGGACCGCGACGGGCGCACCTGGCGGACCTGGTTCAACGCCGGGCTCACGGTGCTGCTGCTGGTGCTGCTGGTGTTCGGCGTCGCCGAGCTGGTGAACCTGTTCATGCTCGCGTTCGTCGTCGCCCTCGTCGTCAACCACCCGCGGCTCGCGGACCAGGCCGAGGTCGTCAAGAAGCACGCGAGCAGCGCGGTCCCGGTCGTGATGCTGGTGCTGGGCGCCGGAATCTTCACCGGCATCATGACCGACACCGGGATGACGAAGGCGATGGCCGACGCGCTGCTGTCGGTCGTGCCGGAGTCGATGGGCAACCTGCTGCCGCTGTTCACCGCGGTGATCAGCCTGCCGCTGAGCTTCTTCATGTCCAACGACGCGTACTTCTTCGGCGTGCTGCCGGTGCTCGCCGAATCCGCCGGGCACTACGGGATCCCGGCGGTGGAGATCGCCCGGGCGGGCGCGATCGGGCAGATGATGCACTCGATCGGCCCGACCTCGGCGCCGCTGTGGGTGCTGCTGGGCCTGGTCAAGCGGGACCTCGGCGAGTTCCAGCGCTTCGCGCTGCCCTGGGTGCTGCTGGCCTCCGTCGCCTACATCGCCTTCGCCGTCCTCACCGGGGCGATCAGCGTGGTGTGACATGCGGTTCCGATGGCGGGTGGTGGCCCGGGAACCACGCCGAGGCCGCCGTGGGCGTCCCGCTGTTCGAGCGGCAGGCCCGCGGCGTCCGGCCCACTCCAGCCGGTGCGGTGCTGCTGCGGCATGCCAGGAAGGTCGTCGCCCATCTGGAGGCGGCCTACCTGGAGATCGCCGGGCTGCGGGACCGGCTCGCGGTGAGCGCCTACCCGGCGGCGTCCGCGGTGGCGGTGCCGAGGGCCATCGCCCGGCTGCGGGCCGAGCACCCCCGCCCTGAGCGCCCGGTGAACGGCCCGCGGGCTCACTCGGCGGGGGCCAGGCTGCCGCTGAGGCGACCGTGCATGGTGGCGCTGGGCTCGTTCAGGCCGGTGATCTCCACCTGCTTGCCGCGGGACCCGTACTTGGTGGTGATCGCGTCGAGCGCGGCCACCGTCGAGGCGTCCCAGATGTGCGCGGCCGACAGGTCGATCGTCACGTGCTCCGGGTCCGCGGCGTAGTCGAACCGGGACACCAGTTCGTTGCTGGAGGCGAAGAACAGCTCCCCGCGCACCGCGTACACCACGTGCCGCCCGTCCGGATCGGTGACGGCGCTGACCTCCACCAGGTGCGCCACCCGGCGCGCGAAGATCACCATCGCGGTGATCGAGCCGACGACGACGCCGATGGCGAGGTTGTCGGTGGCCACCACCACGGCGACCGTCACCACCATCACGATGCTCTCCCCCGCGGGCAGCCGCTTCAGGGTGCGCGGCGCGATGCTGTGCCAGTCGAAGGTGCCGAACGCGACGAGCACCATGACCGCCACCAGCACCGCCATCGGCATCCGCGACACGACCGGCCCGAACACCAGGCACAGCACCAGCAGGAACGCCCCGGCGAGGAACGTGGACAGCCGGGTGCGGGAGCCCGCCGTCTTCACGTTGATCATCGTCTGGCCGATCATCGCGCAGCCGCCCATGCCGCCGAACAGACCGGTGACGATGTTCGCGACGCCCTGCCCGATGGACTCGCGGGTCTTGTTCGAGCGGGTGTCGGTGATGTCGTCGACGAGC
Organism: Saccharopolyspora sp. 7B; assembly: GCF_020177435.1. NCBI lineage: Bacteria > Bacillati > Actinomycetota > Actinomycetes > Pseudonocardiales > Pseudonocardiaceae > Saccharopolyspora > Saccharopolyspora sp. 7B. The sequence goes on from NZ_JAIUKC010000081.1 coordinate 2,450, forward strand.
TTCGCCGTCATCAGCGACTCCATCAGCCCGACGAGCGCGAAGGCCAGCGCGTACGGCGCGATGAGTTGGAGGGTCTCCAGGGTGAACGGCACCGCGGGCAGCCCGGGCACGGGCAGCGCGGACGGCAGCGCGCCCTTGTCCCCGACGGTCGGCACCGCGATCCCCGCGGCGATCGTGGTGGCGGTCAGCGCGACGATCGCCACCAGCGGCGCCGGGACCACCTTGGTGAGCCTGGGGAACAGCACCATGATGGCGAGCCCGGCGGCGAACAGCGGGTACACCGCCCACGGCACGCCGATCAGCTCCGGCACCTGCGCGGTGAAGATCAGGATGGCGAGGGCGTTGACGAAGCCGACCATCACGCTGCGCGGCACGAACCGCATCAGCTTCGCCACGCCGAGCGAGCCGAGGACCACCTGGAAGATCCCGCCGAGGATGACGGTGGCGACCAGGAAGCCGAGCCCGTGCTCGCGGCTGATCGGTGCCACGACCAGCGCGATCGCCCCGGTCGCCGCGGAGATCATCGCCGGGCGACCGCCGACGATCGAGATCACCACCGCCATCGTGAACGACGCGAACAGGCCGACGCTCGGGTCGACCCCGGCGATGATGGAGAACGAGATCGCCTCGGGGATCAGCGCCAGCGCGACGACCAGTCCACCGAGGACCTCGGTGCGGACGACCTTCGGCGACCCCCACGACGGGCGCGCCCAGGCGGGGGCGGCGGAGTTCGACACGGGCGTCCTGACGTGCTCGGGCGCCTCGGGGGGCGCGGAGGTTTCGTGCCGCCGGCAGGGGCAGCGGTACGGGGGGCGACCCGCAACTCTCCCCTTACGTTAGACGAGACCGTCGCGCGGACTCCAACCCCGCGAACCCCGATGAGGGCGGGATCACGCCCGGTGGGCGCGCAGCACCTCGGCGAACTCCTCGGCGATGCGCAGCTTGGCGCGCAGCTTCTCGCAGGCCTGCTCGGCGTTGGCGGTGAACTCGGCCAGCCGGGCGTCCGGGTCGGCAAGCTCCGGATCACCGTCGTGCGGGTCGAGGATCGCCAGCAGCTCGCGCATCTCGTCGAGCTGGAACCCGAGCGGCTTCATGCGCATGATCAGCCGCAGCCGGTCCACGTCCGGGTCGGTGTAGAGGCGGAACCCGCCGGGGCTGCGGCCGCTCGGCACGACGAGGCCGACCTCTTCGTAGTAGCGGATCGTCCGCAGCGACAGCCCAGTGCGCTCGGCCACCTCGCCGATCTGCATCCGCTCGCCCAAGCCGGGTCCCTTCCTCGCCGCGGTCGATCCCCGACCCTACCCGGGTGGCCGGGCGGTCCCCGCGCGTCACCTCGCGGCGCGGATCGCGGCGAGGTGCTCGGCGAAGGTGCGGTTCCCGCACGCGTGCTCGCCGCGCGGCAGCAGCGCGCCGCCCCGCATCGCCGCGCCGACCCGGCCGGGCGGGGACACCGGCACCACGAGCCCGCGGCGGCCGTGCGCCGCGGACAGCCGGCGCGCCACGTCCACCATGTCCAGCCGCTCCGGGCCGCCGAGCTCCGGTGCGCGCCCCACCGGCTCCCGCTCGACCAGGCGGACGAGCTCCGCGGCGGTGTCGGCGGCCGCCACCGGCTGCGAGAGCATCCGCGGGACCAGCGCGATCCGCTTCGCCAGCAGCGGTTCCGGGAACTCGAAGAACTGGGTGGCGCGCAGGATCGTCCACGGCACCGGGCCGCCCGCCACCACCTCCTCCTGGGCCCGCTTGCCGAAGTAGTAGCCGAAGTCGACGCGGTCGCAGCCCACGATGGACAGCGCCACCAGGTGCTCCACGCCCGCCCGGTGCGCGGCGGCCACCAGGTTCCGGCTCGCGGCGGCGAAGAACTCCACCGACGTCTTCCGGCTGATCGTCACCACGTTGCTGACGTCGATCACCGCCCGGCACCCGGCCACCCCCGCCGCCAGGCCCGAGCCGGTGCGCAGGTCCACCCCGCGCGACCGGGACAGCACCACCGGTTCGTGTCCCGCCGCGCGCAGCTCCGCGACGACCATCCCGCCCACCAGGCCGGTTCCGCCTGCGACCGCGACCTTCATCCGAGTCCTCCCGTCCTCCGGCCGGTTCCGGCCGGTCGTGGTGGGGACGAGGTGGCGGTGCCCGGTGTGACAGGAGGTGGCTCGGGTCACCTCGTGTCACGATCCGGGCGCCGGTCCCGTCCCGTGCTCATGGGACACCACTTCGGCCGGGCGCACCGGTCTTCCCGCCGCGGGGCCGCGATTCGGCCGACCGCGGCACCACCCGCAGCACGGATCGGAGCGCGCTCATGACCGGAATCCGCCCCGCCGGACCGAAGGCCACCACCGACCGGGTGTGCCTGGTGCTGCTCGCGCTCGTCGCCCTCGGCACCGGCGGCTGGGCGTACCTGGCACCCGCCCGGTGGTACGGGTCGTTCCCCGGGTTCGGGCTGAGCTGGCTGCCGCCGCTCGGCCCCTACAACGAGCACCTGGCGAAGGACACCGGCGCGATGTTCCTGGCGCTCGGCGCGCTCGCCGTCCTCGCGCTGCTGCGCGGCGGCGTGCTGCCGCGCGTCGCGGGCGCGGCGTGGCTCGTGTTCAACGTGCTGCACGGCGGCTACCACCTGACGATGCTGCACGTGTACGGGCCGCTGGACCAGGTGCTGAACGTAGTCGCGCTGGGGCTGCTCGCGGCCGCCTCGGTGGTGCTCGTGGTGCCGGGCCGGTCCGGCGGCGACCAGCCTCCTCGTCCGGAACCGAACGGGGAGGCCGGCATGTCCGACGAGACCACGACGATCGTCCAGCTGCTGCTGCGCGAACGGCAGGGGCGGGACCGCGAGTGGTGGCCGCAGATGGCCGCCGCGTTCTGGCCGGACTCGCAGGTGAACCTCACCTGGTACACCGGCGACGGACCCGGGTTCGTCGCAGGCTCGGAGGAGATGAGCGGGCGCGGCGACCGCAGCGTGCACCGCCTCGCGCCGCCGGTCGTGCACCTCGCGGGCGCGCGGGCGTGGGCCGAGGTGTCCGCCGCGATCGAAGTGCGCACCACCGTCGACGAGGTGCCGGTGGACCTGACCTCCTACGCCCGGCTCGGCTACCGGGTGGAGCGCCGCGACGGGGAGTGGCGGATCTTCTCGCTGGACGCGATCTACGAGCGGGACACCGTTGCACCGGTGCTGCCCGGCTCGGTGCCGTCGATCCCGGCCGAGGAACTGGCCGCGTTCCGCCCCACCTACGCGCTGCTGGCCTGGCACCTGGACCGGCGCGGCTACCGGATCGGCACCGGGCTGCTCGGTGACGATCGGCCTGCCGAGCGGGACGCCTACTACGACCAGGTCTTCAACTGGCTGCACGCCTGATTGACTTCCCCGCTTCTGTTGCTGATCGGGGTGGGTGGCGGAACCTCAGCGGGATTCTCGCTGCGGGATCGTTTTCACAGGTGGCTCCGCCACATGAGAAAACGCTGTCCTCGCGAGAATCCCGCTGAGAACCCGCGGCGGGTGCCGGTTGCGTGCTGGGTCGCTGCTCAGCGGCTTTGCCGCTGACAGGACGACGGCTAGGTCCGTGGGGCGAGGACGGGGTTGTTCATCGGTTCGGGGTGGCTTGCTCGTCTACGAGGTTTCGGAGCCGGGTGAGGGCGGTGGCGGAGGGGGTGCCGGGTTCCGCGTGCAGCAGCAGCGCTTCGAGGCCGCCGTCGCCGGGAACGGCGAACTTCTCCGCCAGCAGCTCCACCTCGCCGAGCTTCGCGTGCCGGACGCGGAACCGGCTGCCGTGGGCCCGGCGCACGTCGTGCCGCGCCCACAGGGTGCGGAACCGCTCGCTCTTCATCGACAGCTCGCCGATCAGCGCGTGCAGCCGCTCGTCCTCGACGTCGGCGCCGCTCTGCGCACGCAGGTGCGCGACCGCGTCGGCGGCGTGCTCCTCCCAATCGGGGACGCGGTGCTGCGCCTCCGGTTCGGTGAACAGGGCGCGCAGCCGGTTCGTACCCGGTGCCGCGCTCGGCAGCAGTTCCCGGGAGAGCGCGTTCACCGCCAGCACCTCGCCGTACTTGGTGCACACCAGCGCGGGCACGTTGAGCGTGCGCAGCAGCAGCTCCAGCCCGCGCGGTACCTGCGGTTCCCGCCGTGCGCGGCGGCGCGGCCGGGGGCTCGCGAGCGCGGTCAGGTGCTCGACGCCTTCGGCGTCCAGTTGCAGCACCCCGGCGATCGCCTCGATGACCTGCGGCGACGGGCTGCGGTCCCGGCCCTGTTCCAAGCGCAGGTAGTACTCGACGCTGATCCCGGCGAGGGTCGCGACCTCCTCGCGGCGCAGCCCCGGCACCCGGCGCAGGCCGGTTCCGGGCGCCAGGCCCACTTCGGCCGGGGTGACCAGTTCCCGCCTGGCCCGCAGGAAGTCGCCGAGCGCGTTGCCCATGCGCTCCAGTATGCCGCCGCGGCGGCGCGGTGGGTGCCCCCCGCACTACCAGGAACAGCGGGGGCTGCCGGGCGCGCCCGCGGGCGGCGAGGCTCGGTGCCATGACAACGCGCACTTGGTTCATCACCGGCGTCAACAGCGGATTCGGGCGGCAGCTGGCGGAGCAACTGCTGGCCCGCGGCGACCGGGTGGCGGGCACCGTCCGCCGCGAGGGTTCCGCCGACGACCTCCGCGACGCCCACGGCGACCGGTTCCGGCTCGCCCACCTCGACGTCACCGACCTGCCCCGCATCCGGGAGGTCGTGGACGCCGCGTTCGCCGACCTCGGCCGCATCGACGTGGTGGTCGTCAACGCCGGTTACGGCCTGTTCGGCGCGGCCGAGGAGGTCAGCGACGAGCAGGTGCTGCACCAGATCACCACCAACCTGCTCGGCTCCATCCAGACGGCGCGGGCCGCGCTGCCGCACCTGCGGGCGCAGGGCGGCGGACGACTGATCTCGATCTCCTCGGTCGCGGGCATCGCCGCGCACGCGGGCGCTTCGCTGTACCACGCGAGCAAGTGGGGCGTGGAGGGCTTCTTCGAGGCGCTGTCCCAGGAGGTCGCCCCGTTCGGCGTGGAGGTGACGCTGGTGGAGCCGGGCGGCGCGCGCACCGCGTTCGCGGGCTCCAGCCTGCGCACCGGTGAGCCGCTCGCCGCCTACGACGGCACCCCCGCCGCGTTCGTGCGCGGCTTCCGGGAAGGCGCGCCGATCCCGATCGTCGGCGACCCGGTGAAGATCGCGGCCCGCGTCATCGACAGCGCGGAGCAGCGGCCCGCCCCGCTGCGGCTGGTGCTGGGCAGCGACTCGTACCGCGCGGTGACCGCGTCGCTGCGGGCCCGCCTCGCCCAGGTGGAGCCGCAGGAGGCGAGCGCCGCCGGAACCGACGCCTGACCGCGGGCGGATCGGCCCGCCCGGTGCGGGACGGCACCCGACGGGCCGAACCGGATCCCACGAACCGGTGATCGCGACCTTCCGGCGGCCGCCGCCGCAGTACAACTCGAAGCATGGACCAGACATCGCCCCGCCCGGACCTGCGCACCTTGCAGCACCCGATGTTCAGCCGCTTCTGGACGACCGTGAGCTCGATCGCGGACCGGCGCGGCGTCGCCGAGTTCCGCCGGGAACTCGTGCGCAGCACCGCGGGCCGGGTGGTCGAGGTCGGCGCGGGCAACGGGCTGAACTTCGCGCACTACCCGGCTTCCGTCACCGAGGTGATCGCGGTGGAGCCGAACGACTCGCTGCGCGCGCACGCCGACCGGCACGCGCGCTCGGCCCCGGTCCCGGTCCGGGTGGTGGCCGGGCAGGCCGAGGCGCTGCCCGCGGCGGACGGTTCCGTGGACGGCGTGGTGCTGAGCCAGGTGCTGTGCTCGGTGCCGAGCCCGCAACGCGCGCTGCGCGAGGTCCGGCGGGTGCTGCGCCCCGGCGGGACGGTGCACTTCCTGGAGCACGTGCGGTCCGCGCGACCGCTGGTGGGCGCGTTCCAGCAGCGCATCGCGCCGGTGTGGCGCCGGTTGTGCGGCGGATGCGAACTGCACCGGGACGCCGCGGTCGAGCTGGAGCGGGCCGGGTTCGCGCTCGCCGCGACACGCCGGTTCGGCTTCAGCCCCGGCCCGCTGTTCTGGATGACCTACGTGCTGGGCACCGCCACGCCGGACGAGGGGTGAGCCGAGCTCACTTGGTACCGATCACCATGAACTCGGCGCCCGCCAGGTGCTCCACCCGGGAGGAGCGGAAACCCGCCTCGGCGAGCCAGCTCCGGCATTCGGCGCCCGTGTAGCCGAACCCCGTCGGACTCATCACGAGCATGTGCAGGCTCATCAGCAGCCCTTCGACGTGGCGGGACCGGTCGTCGTCGACCAGCACCTCGTAGATCACCACCTCGCCGTTCTCGGGCAGCGCCCGGTACGCCTTGCGCAGCAGCAGCTTCTTCTCCGCCAGGCCCCAGTTGTGCAGCACGTGCCCGAACACGAGCACATCGGCCGTGGGCAGCGGGTCGGTGAAGAAGTTCCCTGCGACGAAGCGCATCCTCCCCGCCGCCTGCCGCGCAGCCGCCGTCGTCGCGAACGCGTCCGCGACGAGGGGCAGGTCGAATCCGATGGCGCGCAGGTGTGGGTGGTGGTCGAGCAGGTGGGCCAGCACTTCGCCGCCGCAGCAACCGATGTCGGCGACCGTCCGGTACCGCGACCAGTGCAACCGTCGCGGCAGCGCGAGCATCGCCGTCATCGCGCCACCGGCCATCGCCGACCGGAACCGCCGCACCCGGTCGGGTTCCGCGTAGATCCAGCCGTAGGACTGCCGCACCTCATCGGCCGGGACCAGCCACTGCGGAGTCCCTTCGGCCAGCGCGGCGGGCAGCCGCGCCCACGACTGGTACCACTGGGTTCCGGCTTCCTCCAGCAACCCGCCGACGTACCGGCCGGGGTCATGACCGTCGAGGTGCGCGGCCGCGTGCGCGGCGTTGCGATACCGGCCGTCCCCGCGCCGCAGCAGACCGAGCGCGACCAGGCAGTCGAAGAAGTCCCGGGCACCGCGCTCGCACACGCCGGTGCGCTCGGCGAGTTCGACCGCGCCTAGCTCGCGCCCGGAGAGCGCGGTGAACACCCCCAGCCGCACCGCCGCCAGCAGCACCGCCGACCGCCAGAACCCCAGTCCCAGTGCGATGATCTCGTCGAGATCCGCGGCTTCGCCGTCCAGGACGCGCCGGCTCCCCGCCGGATCGTGCACGTCCTCGAAGCGGACCACCAGGCCGTCGCGGAAGTCCCAGACGTGCGTGAACGGAACGGTGCCGTCGGCCGCCCCGCCGTCGCGCCGGTAGTCGCCGAGGACCACGACCCGCGAACCGGACGGCAGGTGCTCGCGGGGTTCCGCGAACAGCCCGCCGCGTTCCGAGCGCAGCTCGGCCAGGACCGCCTCCCGGCCGCGGAGGGTGTTCCGGCGGCCGTCCCGGGCGGAGGTGGACCACTCGACGTCCGCCGCCAGCAGTGCCGCGGCCCGGTCGGGTTCCCCGCGGCGGAGGGCGCGGTAGAAGAACCGCGGCACGTCCTGTTCATCACATTGGTTCCTCTCGTCCCGAAACCGGATGGGTCGCCGGAACCGCGTGGGGAAATCGCGGAAATCGGCGAGGAATGGGCGATGATCCCATCCCGAATCCCGGACATCCCACCAACCCTGCCACGACTCGCGAACCCGGGTGTTAGCCCATTTCCCCGCATCGTGCAACGAATTCGCACACGATGACTTCCGCGCTGCACCGGTGGAACACCGCTGCTCACCGATCGAGTGATTGGAGATCGACCCCCTCCTCACGCACAGCGCGATGTGCCATCATCGAAGATCGACGGCCCGTTCACCGAATTCGGCGCACCACCCCGGAAACGCACCACCCCGGAAAAGCGCGCCGAACAGGAATCACGGGCCACGCTGGAAAGTACCGGTTCAGCGAATTCCGATCGCATCGTCGCGACCATTTCCCCGCCCACCCGGTGGTTCGACGACCGGTTCGACGACCACGCGTCCGAAACGGATGTCGCGGGGAGCAGCCCAGGGCGCCGGGCGGACAGGGGCAGGTGATGACCATCGAACACGACATCGCGAACGCGCCGCACCCGCGCGCATCCGGTGTCCCGCAGGCGCTCGACGTCTTCGACGTGATGGCCGGGCGCACCGCGACCCGCCGCTTCACCGGGGAACCGGTCGACGACGCGACGCTCGACCGGCTGACGACGGCCATGCTCGCCGCGCCCTCCGCGTCGAACAAGCAGGCGTGGGCGTTCGTGGCGGTCCGCGATCCCGCGCGGGTGCGGCGGATCCGGGCGTTCGCGCCCGGCGTGATCGGGGTCCCCCCGCTGCTGCTGGTGGCCTGCTTCGACGGATCTCGGGCCCCGGACGACCAGCGGATGCCCGAGGTCGGGGTGCTGTGCGTGGCGATGGCCGTGCAGAACCTGCTGCTGGCCGCGCACGCGCTCGGCCTCGGCGGCTGCCCCGTCAGCAGCTTCCTCGCGGAACCCGTCCGCAGGATGGCCGGTCTTCCGGGGCACATCGCGCCGGTGCTGGTGGTGCCGATCGGCCATCCGGACCGGGAGCCGCAGCGGTCCGTGCGCCGCGACAATTCGGAGGTGGTCCGGTATGAGCACTGGTGACGTCGATCCGCACGAGGAGCTCCTGCTGCTCGCGGCGTTCCTGCTCAGCAGCGGCCGCCGCCAGACCGAGGAGACCCGCGACTACGCGGTGTACCGGCTGGTGGAAGGCGCCCGGCGCGCCCTGCTGATCGTCGGCGAAACCGATCCGCGGCTGGAACCCGTGCTCACCAGGCTCGACGAGGTCGTGCACGCGCCACCTGGATCGACCGAACTCGGCCCGCTGCTCGACGACCTGTGCGCCCGGATGGCCGACGTGCTGCAACCGGCCGAGCCACCGACCCGACCGTGACCGACCGCCGCGACGGAGGGACGACGAGATCATGCGCCCGAACACGGCCACGAGCACCGCGCACGGCTTCGACACCACGCCGTGCAGCGACCGCTGTGCGGAGCTCTGGCGGCGTGGGGACCACGCACTGCTCGGGGTGAGCACCGGGAACGGCTACTTCACCCAGGAACGCCTGCTGGCGCTGGTGAACTGGGCCGGTCACCACTTCGCCGCGGTCGACGTGGTCTACGTCGACACCCACCTCGCCTCGACGCTGGTGGCGGCCGGATCCACCCCTGCCGAAGCCGCTCGGCAGGTCAAGTCGAGGTTGCGGGACGTGCGGCGCAAGATGCGCCGCGTCGTCGAACAACGGGCGGCGCCGGTCCTGCGCGTGCGGGCGTTGTCGGATCTCCTGCCCGAACCGGCCTACCGCGCCGCCCGGCGCCGGGTCGACGACGCGATCGCGGCCGACCCGGAGTTCACCGCGGTGTGCGGGGACCTGGTGCGCCGCTTCCTCATCGGGAAGGACACCGGCATCTCCGAGGAGCAGGTGCGAGCCGGGATGGACTACCTGCTCGCCGAGCTGCCGTTCTTCCTCGACCCAGCGGGCGTCTTCGGCGTCGACTCGTCGGTGGTCTGCTACCACACCAGCACACCGGTGGTGGAGTTCCTGTGCCGCCCCGGAAACGGCGTGCTCCCCGCGGATCGCGATCACGGATTCCTCGTGGTGGAGCCGAATTCCGCCTCGTGACGCCCGCGCACCTGGACAGGGCGTCGGCCGGCCGCGGTTCCAGGCGGTCCAGCACAACGCGAGGGCCGCGAAGCCACCTCGCCCGGCCCGAACGGGGCTGTGCACGAAGGGCGGCCTCGCCTCAGGGACCGTCCCGGCCCGGGCTGCCGCGGTGAACGCCCGATCAGGCGGCGCTGGTCCCGGCCCGGCGGACGAGGCCGGTGATCCCGCGGTACGCGGCGCCGAGCAGCAGGGCCTGGAACACCGCCGCGACGGCCACGCCCACCCACACCAACGGGCTCGACATGCCCAGGAACAGCAGCGAGGTCGGCGCGGTCACCAGGAAGCCCCACACCCCGGCGAGGCTCGCGTCCGGGTGCGGCACCAGGAACGTCATCACCAGCACCCAGGCCCAGACGGCGGCGACCAGGGCCAGGTAGCCCAGCGACACCGGGTTGACCAGCAGGCGGCGGAACGCCTGGATCGGGGATCGCTTCTGCTCGGTCATGCTGTTCCTCCTGGGCGAACGACTGCGAGCACTCATGATCGCCTCCTTCGACGCGGGACGCATGAGTAGTAGTACCCACTTCCCGCGCCGGTGGACGCCCCCGCCGGTCCCGGGACGTCCACCACCCTCGTGCCTCCCGACCCGCCCGCCGCGGGCCGAGGGGCGGTCAGGCCGTGGCGGCCTGCTCGGCGGCGCGTTCGGCGGCCTTCTCCTGGCGCCACTGCTCGTCGTTCTTGCCCTGGCGCCAGTACCCGGAGATCGACAGCCGGTCCTTGGTGACGCCGCGCTCGTCGAGCAGGTAGCGGCGCAGCTCCCGCACGAACCCGGCCTCGCCGTGCACGAAGGCGTGCACGTCGCCGGGCGGGAACTCCAGCTCCCGCACCGCGGTCGCCACGTCGTCGCCCGCCGCGCGGTGCAACCAGCGGACCTGCGCGTCGGCCTTGGTCGCCAGCGGCTGCTGCTCCTGCACGTCGTCCACCAGGACGACGGCCTGCGCCTGCGCGTCGGCGGGCAGCGCCTCCAGCGCGGCGGCGATCGCGGGCAGCGCGCTCTCGTCACCGACCAGCAGGTGCCAGTCCGCGGCCGGGTCCGGCGCGTAGGCGCCGCCCGGCCCCGCGAGCAGCAGCTCGTCGCCGACCGCCGCGTTCGCCGCCCACGGCCCGGCGAGGCCGGTGTCGCCGTGGTGCACGAAGTCGATGGTGAGCTCGCCCGCGTCGGCGTCGTAGTACCGGACCGTGTAGGTGCGGGTGCTGGGCCACTGCTCGCGGGGCAGCTCCGCGGTGATGACGCCCATGTCCAGCGGCTCCGGGTACGCCACGCCGGCCACCGGGAAGATCACCTTCACGTACGCGTCGGTGAACTCGTTGTGCTGGTAAGCCCGGATGCCGTCCCCGCCCGCCACGATGCGGATCATGTGCGGGGTGAGCTGTTCCTTGCGCAGCACTCGCAGCCGCTTGATCGGCCTGGGCTTGCCCGCTCCAGCCATTCGGCCCTCCTCATCGCGATTCGTCTCTCTGAGGCAAGGCTAACCTGACGATCCGCCTCGGGTGAACGGCCCACCGCCCCGGTCACCGGGACGAACGGGTTCCCCCGGGGTCGGTCAGCGCGATGACGGCGAAGGGACCGACGTCCCGGCGGACGAAGCGCGGGGAGTCGAACAGCGCCGGGTCGAAGCGCACGTCGTAGATCTGCACGTTGGGCTGGTGCGGGAACGCGTCGTGCGACAGCGTCAGGTGCAGCCCGTCGTCCTCGCGGCGCAGCAGGAACGCGTTCGGCGGCGGGTACGGGCTGCGGTGCAGCATCGCGGCGAGCTCGTCGGGCCCGGCGGCGCCTGCCCAGCCGCGGATCAGCGCGGCGCGCTCCTCGTAGTGCGCGAGCGGGTTGGCGTAGTGCGGGGTCTCCTGCTGGAAACCCCAGTAGGGCGCGAACGACATGATCGGGTGGTACGTGGTGAGCAGCGTGATCCGGGCGGGCGGGCGGCCGGTGGTTCCGGCGAGCGCGGTGGCCAGCTCGTCGTTCCACGCCCCGGGCTGCGCGGGGTCCTGCCTGCGCTGCGCGTTGGAGCCCGTCGGGTAGTAGTCCTCGTAGGCGGGACCCGCGGCCTCGGCGATGCTGGTGGCCAGCGCGGTCTCCACGGTGCTGATCGATCCGGCGAGGCCGAGCAGCACGGCGAGCGCCGCGACCCGCGCGCGCCACCGCTCCCGCAGCCGGGGCAGGCCGCGCCGCCACAGGTCGAGCAGTCCGAGCACGCCTGCGGCGGCGAGCAGCACCTCCAGCGCGGCGGTGGTGCGGAACGCGAGCAGCGTGGTGCCCGCCGCGACGGCGAGCGCGGAGAGCGCGAACCACGCGTAGGTGGCGCCGGTGAGCACGAGCAGCGCCGCCGCCGTCTCGTCGCGGCGGCACGCGAGCACCAGCCAGCAGAACCCGGCGAGGCACAGCGCGCCGAACGGGGTGGGTTCGAGGAACGGGAACGGCGGCACCGATTCCGCGGGCAGGTACCGGTTCGCCGCGCCCGCACCTCCGGCTCCGCCGAGCTTCGCGAGCAGGAACGGCGTCCACACCACCAGCGCCACCAGCCCGCCGATCGCGCCGACGGCGGCGAGCCGCAGCACCAGCGGGCCCGCGACCTGCCCTATCCGGTCACCGGCGCGGATGCGGGCGGTGGCGATGACGGCGGCCATCGCGACGAGCACGGCGGTGGCGAACGCGAGGTACAGCGCGTAGGTGATGGCGGTGAACCCGAGGAACAGCCCGATGCCGAGGTGCGCGGCCCGGTGCGGGTGCGCGCGGCAGCGCAGCACGTGCCAGGCGGCGACGGCGACGGGCGCGAGCCAGGCCACCGACATCCACGCGTAGGGCTCGTCGAAGCCGTGCAGGAAGCCGCTGAGCGTGGTGGCGACCGCGCACAGCACGGCGACCCGCCTGCGCACCACGGTGCTCCACAGGGTGAACGCGACGGCGGCGGTGACGGCGATGGTCAGCAGCGCGAACGGTTTGTACGCGGCCCACGCGGGCTGCCCGGTGAGGTCGGCGAACCGACCGCCCACCCAGAACCAGCCAGCCGGGTAGTAGGGCGCGATGCCCGGGTAGTTCATGTCCGCCGGCACCGGCGAGTCGGCGAGCCGGGTCAGGTACTGCATCCGGAACATCTGGTCGACGGACACGCCGCCGTAGTACAGCCGGGTCGGTTCCAGCGGCCAGGCGAGCACGGTGGTGGCCAGCGCGGGCAGCGCCACCCAAATCGCGGGCAGCCGCAGCCGGGCGGGGACGCGGTCGGCGAACCGGGCGCCGCCGAGCAGCAGCACGAGCAGCAGCGCGGCACCGGCGGTGGCGGCGAGCTCGGGCAGTTCGGTGGGTTCGCTGAGGCCGAGGCGGGCGAGGGGCAGCTGCACGGCGAGGCTCACCACCGCGGCGAGCACGACGGCCGCGGAGAGTTCGAGGATGAAGCGCTTCGGCCTGATCCGGAGCGAGCACTCCGCCCGTCCTGCGGCTTCGTCGGCGACTGCACCCATGATCAGGTGACTACACGTGTTCGAGACTCACCCGCAAGAGTGACGGAGGGAGTCGAGGGGTTTCCCGCGCCCCGCCCGGATCAGTCCGCCGCGAACCCGCGCGCCAACCGCGCGAACCCCGCGTCGAGGTGGTCGTGCAGGTCCGCCTCCTGATCGGCCCGGTGCCAGCACTGGATCGCCACCCGCAGCGCGGTCACCGCGGTCGCCGCCAGCAACCGCACGTAGGCGTCGTCCTGCGCCTCGCCGACGCGGCGGGACAGCCCGTCGGCCAGCGCCAGTTCCAGGTCCCGCGAGGCCAGCGCCACCCGGCTCACCAGCTCCGGGTGGTCGCGCAGCACCAGCGCCTGGTCGCGCCACGTGGGGGCGGCCATCGCGGTGTCGATCGCCTCGCCGAGCACGACGTGCACCACGCGCAGCAGCGGCTCCGCGCTCGGCCGGTCCACGACGCGCTGCGGAGTGCCCGCGATGGTCTGCGGGTCCCACGGGACCAGCACCTCCTCCTTCGCGGCGAAGTAGTTGAAGAAGGTGCGCGGGGAGACCTCGGCGGCGGCGCAGATGTCCTCGACGGTGACCGAGATCGCGCCGTGCTCGCGGAACAGCCGGACCGCGGCCTGCTGCAACGCCTGCCGGGTGGCGCGCTTCTTGCGCTCCCGCAGGCCTTCCGGCGCTGGTGGCGGGGCCTCGCCGGTCGCGTCGGGCGTCGTCGTTCTGGGCATCCTGGGCTACTCCTCGTGGATCCGTCGCGGCGGCCGCACGTCGGACCGACCATCGTAGTGCCGTGGCCGGTGCGGCCGGGTACTCCGCCCCTACCGGACAAAGCGCCACGACTCGGAGGAACTTTGCACTATCTGCATTCTTGCACCGGATGCAGCCACTGATACGCTCCCGGAGCCCGGATCTCCGCGACCTCGCCCGCCGCGCGCGGCGACCCGCACCGCCAGGCCCCTCCGCGGCCCGGCCGGGTCGATCCGCTCCGCGCAGCAGGCCGAGGACCGGGCGTTCCCGGCGGCGGCTCACCGATCCCGATCCGCCACCGGCCCCAGGCGCACGAGCTCACCCGCCCCCGCCTGCACACGACCGTCACCGAGACAAGGAGCAAGTCGTGCCCGAGCAGCAGCCGACATCGCTGGTGCGCACCCTGGCCTCGTCGCTGTGGTTCCCGCTGTTCTTCATCCTCGGCTTCGTGCTGTGCTACCTGCTGCCGTTCCACGCGCCTGCCCCGCACCACGTGCCGGTGGTCGCCGTCGGCGAACAGCTCGCGCAGCAGCTCGACGCGAAGTTCGCCGCGGCGCTGCCCGGCGGCGTGGACGTCACCGCCGTCCCGGACGCCGCCGCCGCGAAGGAGGCCATCACCGACCGCGAGGCCGTCGCCGCCTACGACCCGGCCAGCGGGCAGCTGTTCTACGCCAAGGCCAACGGCGCCGCGCTCGTCCAGTTCCTGCAGCAGATGTTCGCGCCCGTCGCCGCCGCCACCGGGCACGCGCTGACGCCCGTCGACCTGGTGCCCACCGCCGCGGGCGACGTGATGGGCACCGGGCTGTTCTACCTGCTGCTGGCGATGAACATCCCGCCGTACGTGACGGTGATGGTGCTGCTGCGCGCGGAGCTGACCACCCGGCAGAAGCTGCTGTGCCTGGTCGGCGTCGGCGCGTTCGCGGCCGTGGTCTGCTACTCGGCCGGGCGGATCCTGAACGTGATCCCGCCGCACCCGATCGTGCTGCTGCTCGGGTTCATGCTCACCCAGGCGGTCGGCTGGACCACGTTCGGGCTGGTGCCGCTGGTCAAGCAGTTCATCCCAGGGGTGGCGATGTCGCTGTTCGTGCTGCTGAGCATGCCCTCCAGCGGCGGGGCCATCCCGAAGGAGCTGGTACCGCCGTTCTTCCAGTTCTTCCACCTGCTGCTGCCGCTGGGGCAGGCGGCCGATTCGATCCGCGGCGTCCTGTACTTCGACGGCGCCCGCTCCTGGCCGGGGATCACCGGGCTCGCCGTCTGGTGCGCGATCGGGGTCGGGCTCACCGCGGCGACCCAGTGGCACGCGAAGCGCAAGCGGGAGAACGATCCGGAGGCCGTGGCCGAGGCGGGCTCCTACGAGCACCGCGACGACGGGGACGCGATCGTGGATCCGACGTTCGAGCCGCCGCGCCCCGCCCACCACCGGACGCTGGCCGGCACGATCCGGCTGGCCGGGGACCTCCCCGCGCGCGGCGCGGTGGTGACGGTGACCGACGCGGCGGGCAACCAGCTGGCGCGGGTCGACGCCGACGTCGAGGGCTGGTACGAGGTGCACGACCTGCCGGACCGGTTCGTCACCGTGGTCGCCGCCGCACCGGGCGCGGCGCCCGCCGCGAGCCGGGTGTCGGTGCCCGCCGGGCGCAGCGAGCACGACTTCGCGCTCATCCCCACCGCCTCCGGAGCACGGCGCTGACGAGCGGGGCGGCCGATCCGCTCGGCCGCCCCTTACCCCTCCGCGGGCCCCGCGCACAAGAAGATCCCGATCACACGATCCGGCGGCGGCGCCCACCTTCCGCCGGAGCAAATCCGCTGATTTGATCTTCTCGGGAAAAAGGCTCCGGATTCCCCGCACCGCGGTGCACCCGACAGCAACCGCACCATGCCAGATTCGTTGGATCCGGAGTACACCGCAGCGGCGCGGCTCGCGTGCACCGGACCCGCTCGACCGGGTCGGTGAACTCGACGTGCGGAGAGGACCCCATGAGCGCATCCGAATCCCCGCTGGTCGAGCGAATGGTCGACACCGACCGCTACCCCCTCGCCGATCCGGGCGGACCCGGCTGGGCCGAGGCCGTCGGCCGGGCCCGGCGGGACCTCGCCGAACACGGGTGCAGCGTGCTCACCGACTTCATCCGCCCGGAACTCCGCGACGAGCTCCGCACCGAGTGCGCCGCCATCGCCCCCGACGCGCACTACGACGTCGAGACCGTCAACGCCTACAACATCGACGTCCGCACCGAACTGCCGCCGGAGCACCCGGGCCGCAAGACCATGCGGCGCGGCAACGCGTTCGTCGCCCGCGACCAGATCCCCTCCGGCGCCATCATCCACCGCCTCTACACCGACGAGCGGTTCCAGCGGTTCCTCGCCGACTGCGTCGGCCTGCCGGTGATCCACCCGCTCGCCGACCCGCTGGCCGGGCTCACCCTCAACGTCGTCAACCCCGGCATGTCGCACCCGTGGCACTTCGACACCAACGAGTTCGCGGTGAGCATGCTGACGCAGGAACCCGAATCCGGCGGTGGTTTCGAGTACTGCCAGGACATCCGCTCCGCCGAGCAGGAGAACTTCGACGACGTGCGGGCCGTGCTGGACGGCGACGGCGAGCACCTGGTGCGCGGGCTCGCGCTGCGGCCCGGCGACCTGCAGCTGTTCAAGGGCCGGTTCTCGCTGCACCGGGTCACCGAGGTCGGCGGCACCCGCGCCCGGCACACCGCGATCTTCGCCTACAGCGAGCGTCCCGGCGTCATCGGCAGCGTCTCCCGCACGAAGCAGATCTTCGGCCGCGTCCTGCCCGAGCACCTGGCGGCCGCGGGCAACGCCGTGCGCGGCGACGCGCTGCTCGACTGACCCCCAGCCGCAGAGGAGCACGCCGGTGCAGTTCGACTCGACCGGGAAGATCACGCTCGACCACATCTACACCCGTCCCGATCCGCGGGACTTCGCGCGCACGCTGCACCCCCTCGACTACCGGATCCCGCAACTGGCCAAGCCGTACTTCGCCAAGTTCCTCGACGAGTACCGGCACACCCGCGGGGTGCCGGTGCCGACCGTCGTGGGCGTCGGCAGCTCGTACGGGGTGAACGCCGCGCTGCTCCGGGCGGACGCGACGCTCGACGAGTTCTACGCCCGCTACACCGGCGACGCCGACGAGCTCGACCACGAGCGGCTGCTGGCCCGCGACCGGGACTGGCTGCGCGCCCGCGGCGAGCGGTGCGAGGCCCGGTTCATCGGGCTGGACACCGCCGGACCGGCGCTGGACTACGGGCTCGCCGCCGGTTACCTCGACGCGGCAGTGCACGCCGACTTCGAGACCCGGGAACCCGATGCGCGGCAACGGGACCTGCTGCACGGCGCCGACCTGGTGATCTCCACCGGCTGCCTCGGCTACGTCGGCGAGCACACCCTGCGCCGCATCGTCGACGCCGCCGGGCCGCGCAAGCCGTGGATGGCGCACTTCGTGCTGCGGATGTTCCCGTACGACGAGATCGCCGCCGCCCTCGCCGAGCTCGGCTACCGCACCACCCGCGTGGCGGACGTGTTCGAGCAACGCCGGTTCGCCTCCCCGCAGGAGCAGCAGCAGATGCTGGCGACGCTCACCGCCGCCGGCGTCGACCCGACCGGACTCGAAGCCGACGGGCGGCTCTACGCCGAGCTCCACCTGTCCCGCCCGCACGACTGACCGCACCACCAGCAAGCCGGACACCGGAAAGCCCGATCGCACTAGGATGACCGTGAACGACGACCACGACTGGTCCACCCGCACCTTCGGCAACGAGGACCGGCTGCCGCGTGTGCCGCTGCCCACCCTGGAGAGCAGCTGCGCCCGCTTCCTGGAGTGGTGCGCCCCGCTGCTCGACGCCGACCAGACCGCCCGCACCGAGCAGGCCGTCGCCGAGTACCTGCGGCCCGACAGCCCGGCCCGCGAACTGCACGCCGAGCTGCGGCGCTTCGACGCCGCCGAGGGCACGCACAGCTGGCTCGACCGGTTCTGGCCGTCGCGCTACCTCGGCAGGCGGGACCGGATCGCGCTCAACGCCAACTTCTTCTTCCTGTTCCAGGACTCCGAGCTGACGCAGGTGCAACGCGCCGCCGGGCTCATCGCGGGCGCCGTCGCGCACAAGCGGGCGGTGGACGCCGAGGAACTGCCGCCGGTGGTCCAGCGCGGCGCCGCCTCCTCCATGGAGCAGCACAAGTACCTGTTCTCCACCATCCGCATCCCCGGGGAGCAGCAGGACACCGTCCGCTCCCCGTACTCGGCCGAGCACCCCGGCCCGTCGGACGCCCGGCACGTCGTGGTGTTCTTCCGCGGCAACGCGTTCCGGCTCGACGTGCTCGCAGCCGACGGCACCCCGCACGACCTGGCCGACCTCGCGACCGGCCTGGAGGCCATCCGCGACGCCGGTTCCCAGCGCGCCCCGGTCGAGACCGCCGTCGGGCACCTGACCACGAAGGCCCGTGCCGACTGGGCGCACACCCGGCAGCGGCTGCTCGAACTGGGCAACGGCGACGCGCTGGAGACCATCGAGTCGGCGCTGTTCTGCCTGTGCCTGGAGGACTTCGCGCCCACCGACGTGCAGGAGGCCTGCGACCAGCTGCTGCACGGCGACAGCGGGAACCGCTGGTTCGACAAGGCTGTGTCGCTGGTGGTGTTCGAGGACGGCCGGGCCGGGATCAACGTGGAGCACTGCGAGCTGGACGGCACCACCATCCTCGCCTTCGTCGACGGGCTGCTGGATTCGACGCCGGAGCAGCACGCGGCGAACGCGGGCGCCCGCGCGCTCGGCGTCCCCGACTTCTCCCGCCTCGACTTCGTCCTCGACGACGCGCTGCGCGCCGAGGTGCGCGACGCGGCGGGCGCGTTCGCCACCTTCGCCGCCGGGACCTCCAACAAGGTCCTCGCCTTCGAGGACTTCGGCTCGGAACGGGCCAAGCGGCTCGGCATGTCCCCCGACGCGTTCGTGCAGCTGGCGTACCAGCTCGCCCACCACCGCACCAAGGGCATCGGCGCCACCTACGAATCCATCGCCACCCGGCAATGGCGGCACGGGCGCACCGAGGCGATGCGGGTCGTCACCCCGCAGGTCGTCGACTTCGTGCGCACCGTCGACGATCCGGACGCCGACGCGGCCGCGAAGACCGCGGCGTTCCGGGCCGCGGCCGAAGCACACGTGGCGCGCGCCAAGCAGTGCCAGGCCGGGGACGCGCCGGAACAGCACCTATGGGAGCTGCAGCTGATCCAGCGCCGCGGTGGCGAGGCGGACGCGGCACCGCTCGCGCTCTACGACTCGCCCGGCTGGACGATCATGCGCGACGACTACCTGAGCACCAGTTCGGCGCCGTCGAAGAACATCCAGCACTTCGGGTTCGGCTCCACCAGCGGCAAGTGCATCGGGGTGGCCTACGTGCTGCTGCCCGACCGGTTGAACATCTACCTGAGCACGCCGCTGGCGGTGTCCGGGGAGATGTACAAGTTCGCCGACCACCTCCGCAACGCCCTACAAGAACTAGAAGACCTACTGATCACCGAGTGATGCCCCCGGATCCGACTGCGAGTCGGGGCAGGTGGCGGAACCTCAGCTGTCTTCTCGCTGCGGGATCGTTTTCACCGGTGGCTCCGCCACAGGAGAAAACGCTGTCCTCGCGAGAAGGCAGCTGAGAACCCGCGGGCGGTCGCGCTGCGTGCTGGGTCGCCGCTCAGCGGCTTCGCCGCTGACGAGCGAAGGACGACGACACGGCTGGACGTGGAAGCGCCCCGGGCGAGCGGGTCGGCCGGGGCGCTTCGGGGCGGGTCAGGATTCGAGGAAGCCGGCTGCGATGAGGGCGTTGCGGACGACGGCGGTCTCGGCCTCGTCGGCCTCCACCAGCGGCAGCCGCGGGCCGCCGACGCGGTGGCCGAGCAGGTTCAGCGCCGCCTTCACCGGGATCGGGTTCGTCGTCACCGACAGCGCCGCGAACAGGTCCTTCAGCGCGGCGTCCAGCTCGGCCCGGTTCTCCGGCTCGTCGATCATCCGCCGCATCTGCGGGCCGGCCACGTGGCTGGCCACCACGATGCCGCCGACGCCGCCCATGTCGAGGGCGCGCGCGAAGGTCTCGTTGTTGCCCGAGTAGACGCCGAGCCCGTCGATCAGCGCCAGGTTGTCGTCGTTGGCCTGCTTCACGTAGTCGACGCGCTCGATCTGGGCGAGCTCGGCGAGCAGGTCGTTCGGCACGTCGATCGCGGTGCGGGACGGGACGTTGTAGAGCACGACCGGCTTGTCGGTGGCCTGCGCGATCTCGGTGTAGTGCCGCACCAGCCCGCGCCGGTTCGGCCGGTTGTAGTACGGCGTCACCGACAGCACGCCGTCCACGCCGAGCTCCGTCACCCGCTCCGTCATCGCGCACGCCTGCGCGGTGTCGTTGGAGCCGGTCGAGCCGAGGATCGTGACGCCCTCGGGCCGTTCGGCGCAGGCGATCTCGACGAGCCGCAGGTGCTCCTCGTTGGTGAGCGTCGCCGCCTCGCCGGTGGTGCCGCAGACCACCACTCCGTCGGAACCGCTGTCGATCACGTGGTGCAGCAGCGCGACGAACGCGTCCTCGTCCACTTTCAGCTCGTCGTCGAACGGGGTGACGATCGCGGTGAGCAGGGTTCCGAGTGTGGTCGTCATGGCGCTGCCTTCCTCAAGTCCGTGTCGTTCGGCCGATCCCGGCGCCGGACCGTCGGAACCGCCCGGCCCGCCCGCATCGCTGCGCGGGGGCGCCGGTTCCGGCGTTCAGGTCTCGACCCACCGTCCCAGGGCGGCGCGTTCCGGGCACTTCGCCGCGGGGACGGGTGTCACCAGCATGAATCATCCGGGGCGGCGCGTTCGACGAGGGTGTGGGCGATGGCGGTTCCTCCGCCGGGGCGCCGGAGTTCCCGGACGATCTCCCGCCGAGCCCCGGGTTTCCGGGCGATCTCCCGCGCACGCGGGACCCGGCCGAAGTGCTCCCGCGCGATCAGCTCCCGGCCTGCTCGCCGGAGCCGTCCTGCTCGGGCGTCCGGTAGAGCGCCGCGTAGCGGGCGCGCTGCTGCTCGCTCATCCACTCGGCGGCCTCCTTGCGGACCCGGCGCGCGGTGCCGAGCGGATAGCCCTGCTTGAACGCGCGGTGCTCGCAGGTGAACTCGGCGTAGGCCATGCCGTACCAGACCGCGAGGATCGCGCCGCCCAGGATCGCCATCGCCTTGATCCACATCGGGCCGGGGACCAGCAGGAACAGCAGCCCCGGGGAGATCTGCACCAGGCTGCGCACCGCGTGGCGCAGCTGCCAGGTGCGAGCGGTGACGTCGTGCAGCACCCACTCGTCGTGCCGCGACGGCAGCTTGCCGCCGAACGCGTACCAGACCCAGCGCACCGGGTCGGGGCGCACCCGCTTCGCCTCGGTCACCGCGAACCGCCTCCCGTTCGGCCGTCCACACCTGGAACGACCACCCGATGTTTAACACGCTAATCATATGCCCACTATATGTTAACGTGCACCCAGGCCGATCGGAAGGAACGCGATGAGCCCCGTCGAACCGGACCTGGAACTCGGCGACGACCCGCTGGCGCTGGACCGGCAGGTCTGCTTCGCGCTGTCGGTCGCGTCCCGCAGCGTCATCGCGCTGTACCGGCCGCTGCTCGAACCGCTCAACCTCACCCACCCGCAGTACCTGGTGATGCTCGCGCTGTGGGAGGCCGAACCGCGCTCCGTCAAGGACCTCAGCCACACCGTGCAGGCCGAACCGGCGACGTTGTCCCCGCTGCTCAAGCGCCTCGAAGCGGTCGGCTACCTCACGCGCAGCCGCAACGCGGGCGACGAGCGCTCGGTCACCGTCGGCCTCACCCCCGCCGGGCGCGAGCTCCGCGCCGAGGCCGAGAAGATCCCGCAGCAGATCGTCGACCGCCTCGGCCTGCCGCTGAGCACCCTCGAATCGCTGAACACCGCCCTGCGCGAGGTGATGGCCGCCGCCCAGCACGCCAAGGCGGCGCCCCCCGCGCGGTGAGCACCGTCTCCTCCGGGCACCGGAGCGGCGTCCCGGGCGCCGGCGCCTCGCTAGTCTCGCGGGATGAACGCCGCGCCCACCCCGCCCAAGGCCGAACTGCACGTGCACATCGAAGGCACCCTCGAACCCGAGATGGTCTTCGACCTGGCGCGGCGCAACGGCATCGAGCTCCCCCACGAGTCGGTCGCCGACCTGCGGGCGAAGTACCGGTTCAGCGATCTGCAGTCGTTCCTGGACATCTACTACGCGAACATGGCCGTGCTGCGGACCGAGGCCGACTTCCACGACCTGGCCGCCGCCTACCTGGACCGCTGCGCCGAGCAGGGCGTGCGGCACGCGGAGATCTTCTTCGACCCGCAGGCGCACCTGAAGCGCGGCGTGCCGATGGAGACCGTGATCGGCGGGCTGCACTCGGCGCTGGCGGACAGCGACGTGTCGGCCTCGCTGATCCTCTGCTTCCTGCGCGACGAGTCCGCCGAATCGGCGGCCGAGGCGCTGCGGCTGGCCGAACCTTTCCTGGACCGCATCGTCGGGGTCGGCCTCGACTCGGCCGAGGTGGGGCACCCGCCGTCGAAGTTCACCGAGGTGTTCGCCCGGGCCCGCGAACTGGGCCTGCGCGCGGTCGCGCACGCCGGTGAGGAGGGGCCGCCGGAGTACGTGCGGGAGGCGCTGGACCTGCTGGGCGTGCAGCGCGTCGACCACGGCATCCGCGCGCTGGAGGACCCGGAGCTGGTGGAACGGCTGCGCCGGGAGCGGATCCCGCTGACGGTGTGCCCGCTGTCCAACGTGCGGCTCGGCGCGTTCGCGGAGCTCAGCGGGCACACGCTGCCCGAGCTGCTGGCGCGGGGGCTGCTGGTGACGGTGAACTCGGACGACCCGGCCTACTTCGGCGGGTACGTGGACGAGAACTTCGACGCGGTGCGCCGCGAGCTGGGGCTGAGCACCGAGCAGCTGCGGGAGCTGGCGGCGAACTCGTTCCGCGCGGCGTTCCTCGACGAGCGGCGCCGGGACGAGTTCCTCGCCGAAGTGGCGGCCTGGACGCCCTGACCCGGGACGGGGGCCGGCCTCCCGGAGGAGGTCCGGGCACCGCCGCGCTCCGATCGCCCGGCCGATCACCCCGAGCCGGGCTCGGGCGACCTCCGGGGCGCGCTCACCGCGGCGGGGCGAGCACGACGGCCGAGTTGTGCCCGCCCATGCCGATGGAGGACTTCAGGGTGAGCCCGCCGTCGAACGGCGTCGGACCGTCCAGCAGCCGCGGATCGCCCGCCGCGTGCCGCGGCGCGGCCGGGACGAGGCCGTGCCGGTGGCCCAGCGCGGTGGCCGCCACCTCGACCGCCGACGCCGCTCCCTGGCAGTGCCCGGCGAGCGGCTTCACCGAGAAGATCTCGGTGTCCGCGCCCAGCAGTTCCGCGCAGAACCGCGCTTCGGCGCGGTCGCATTGCGCGGTGCCGGGGCCGTGCGCGTTGAGGTAGCGGATGTCGCCGCCCGCCACCCCGGCGTTGTCCAGCGCGTCCCGCACGCAGCGGGTCACCTCCGCCAGGTTCGGCTCGATCGAGGTGACGTGGTGCGCGTCGTGCGACATGGCGCCGCCGAGCACCCGCGCGTAGGCGTCGGGAAGGCCGCGGGACAGCACCATGCCGACCGAGGCCTCGCCCATGACGAATCCGCGGCTGCCTTCCTGGAACGGGCGGCAGGCGTCGAACGGATCGGTATCGGTGACCACGACGCCGAGCCGTTCGAAGTGCAGCACGTTCTCCGGGCTCGCCGACAGGTCGGTGGCCACGAAGACCACGTCGTCGACGATCCCGGCGTCCAGCCACGCCTTGGCGGTGAGCATCCCGGCGTTCCCCGACGCGCACATGGCGGAAACGTTCATGGCGGGTCCGTGGAATCCGAATTCCTTCATGAACGTCGACATCGGGGTGGAGGGCATCAGCGCCAGGTATTCGCGAACCGAGACCTGGCCGCCGCGGGACTGGTAGAACTCCCGCCACAGATCCACTTCACCGAGCACCACGGCGTGCAGCAGGCCGACCCGGCGGCCGGGTTTCCAGCCGCGTTCGCCGGCGTCCGCGATCGCTTCGCGGGCCGCCGAGCGCATCGCCCTGGCGAAGCGGCTCGGCCCGTCCGCGGGGTCGCCGCCGTCGGGCACGCGCGCGACCCAGGCGGTGCGGTCCTGGTCGGGCCCGTACCCGTCGACGAGGGTGGCGGCGAGCTTCGAGGCGGCCAGGCCGTCCCAGAGCTCGGCGCGACCCCAGCCGTAGCCGGTCACCGCGCCGATGCCGCCGATTTCGATTGCAGAGCGCTGCGGGTTCATCTGCTTCTCCTTCTCGCTTTCCGATCAATCGATTCCGCGTTCGCCGCACGAGTCGCGGCGAAGCGCGTTCGGAGCCGCCGCGAATCGCCCGCCGGGACCGGTGTCGTGAATCTCGCGGTACCGGCGGGAGAGGCGGATCACCGAGTCGGAGATCGAGCTACGCGCAGTCACTTGGTGCACCGCACCTACCAGCTCGATCCTCTTTAGAGTGAAACGAGAAGGCGGTCCTCGAAAACCATTAGTGTTTTTGAACTCGAATGACCACGCGAACGGGCCAACAGATCACTACTGACAACCCGCGGCGGATCACCTGCCGTGTTCGCCGCCGATCCGGCGCGGGCTTATGATCAGCGGGCTCCTCGGACGCACCCGCCACTCAGGACGGTTCACGAGCAGCGCACATGGGAAACTACGAGCATCCGGTCGGGGGCCTACGCCTCGCGGGGAGAAGGGGAGGGCGCTTCGCTGTTCGAGAGCGGAACGACATGGCGTGGACGGCGGTGGAGCGGTTGCGCAGTACGTGCACAAGATCTGTCTCCTGGATGATCGATGGTTGACCCGGTGGTCTCGCACTCGAAGAACTCCGAGCTGGACCGCGAGTTCCTCGACCTCGCGCTGGCCGCCAGCGGCGCGGTCCGCTGGTCGCTGCGCCTCGACGACGACGGTCTCGTCTGGACCTCCGGCATGGACGCGCTGCTGGGCCTGCCCGGGGCCGACGAGGACTCGCTGCGCGCCCGGCTGCGCGAACTCCTCGAACCGATCGCGCTGTCCGCCCGCACCGCCGCCGAATGGCACGACCTGGACCTCGAACAGCGCCTGCCCGCCTCGGACGGCGGCACCCGCTTCGTGCACTTCCACGCGCGGCGCCACCGCGAGGAGGGCGAGGCCGAACGGCTCATCGGCGTCGCGGCCGACGTCACGCGCGTGCACCAGGACCGGCAGACCCTCACCGACCTCGCCGACCGGTACCGGCTGCTGGTCGAGCTGAGCCCGGACGCGATCTGCGTGCACCAGGACGGCGTGGTCCGCTACGCGAACTCGGCGACGCTGGGCATCCTCGGCACCGACAGCACCGACCGGGTGGTCGGTCGCGCCATCACCGATTTCGTGGAAGCCGACTCGGTGCCGATGATGCGGGCGCGGCTGCGGACCTTGACGTTCCCCGGCGCGCGGACCAAACCGGCCGAGGCCGCGCTGCACCGGTTCGACGGCAGCCGCGCCCCCGTCGAGGTCGTCTCGGTGCTCACCACCTGGGAAGGCCGTCCCGCGCTGCAGGTCATCCTGCGCGACATCACCGACAAGAAGGCCGCCGAGACGAGCCTGCGCTACCAGGCGGCGCTGGTGCAGCACGTCAGCAACGCCATCATCGCCACCGACCGGGACTCGCTGGTCACCAGCTGGAACCCGGCCGCCGAAGCGGTCTACGGGATCTCGGCGGACCAGGCCATGGGCCGCCCGGTGGACGAACTGGTCGGCGCCCGGCTGAGCCCGGCGGAACTGCTCGCCGCCGGCGGGGTCACCGAGGCGCTGCACCGGCGCGGCGACGGCAACGCGCTCATCGTGCGGGTCACCGTCTCCGAGATGGACGACGGCTACGTGCTGGTGTGCGCCGACGAGACGGCCCGCCGCCGCGCCGAGCGGACCTTCGCCACCGTCATCGACGCGCTCGACGAAGGCGTGCTGGTGGTCGCCCCCACCGGGATCATCGAATCGGCCAACCCGGCGGCGCAGCGCATCCTCGGCGCCCGGCCGAGCGAACTGGTCGGCATGGACTCCGAGTGGTGGCCGATGTTCGACGAGAACGGCGACCGCGCCAGCGGCGACACCCGGCCGTCCACAGTCACGCTGCGCACGGGGAAACCGGTGAACTCGCAGGTGATGCGGGTGCAGCGGGACGACGGCGAGAGCGTGTGGCTCGCGATGTCCTCCCGCGCGCTGAACCCCGACGATCGGCCGCCGCACCGGGTGCTGGTGTCGTTCAGCGACATCACCGAGAGCCTCGCCGCCCGCGAACGGCTGGAGCACGAGGCCACCCACGACCCGCTGACCGGGCTCGCCAACCGCACGCTGGTGCTGCGCCACCTGGACTCGGCGGTGAACTCGCCGGACCGCACCGAGCCGCTGGCGGTGCTGTTCGTCGACCTGGACAACTTCAAGATCGTCAACGATTCGCTGGGGCACGGCGTCGGCGACGAGGTGCTGCGCAACATCGGGCAGCGGCTGGTGCGCGCCACCAGCGACCGGGAGCTCGTCGGCAGGCTCGGCGGCGACGAGTTCGTGGTCGCCACCCAGGACTCGCCGGACCACGACGACCTGCGCGCCCGCGCGGACGAACTGCTGCGCACCCTCACCGAACCGACACACGTGGACGGCATCCGGCTGCACGTGGACGCCAGCGTCGGCATCGTCGTGTCCCGGCCCGGCGACACCCGCTCCGCCCAGGACCTGCTGCGCGACGCGGACGTGGCGATGTACCGGGCGAAAGCGCAGGGCCGCGGCCGGTACGCGTTCTTCGACGTGGAGCTCCGGGAACGCGTGCAGCGGCACATGCTGCTGGAGCAGGAGCTGCGCCACGCCGTGCCGCGCGGCCAGCTGTGGGTGGCCTACCAGCCGGTGGTGGAGCTGGCGTCCGAGCGCATCGTCGGCGCCGAAGCTCTGCTGCGCTGGACCCACCCGGAGCACGGTGCCGTCTCCCCCGCCGAGTTCATCCCGCTCGCCGAGGAGAGCGACCTGATCAACGAGGTCGGCGGGTTCATGCTCCGCACCGCGACCCGCGAGTTCGCCGAGCTGCGGCGGGAGCACGGCGCGGAACTGCAGATCAACGCGAACCTCTCCCCCCGCCAGCTCGGCGACCCGCGGCTGCACGACACGGTGCGGGCCGCGCTCGGCGACGCCGGGCTGCCCGCGGGCTCGCTGTGCCTGGAGGTCACCGAGAACGCGCTGATGCTGGACGCGACCTCGGCGGTGCGGATGCTGCGCGGGATGCGGAAGCTGGGCGTGTTCCTGGCGATCGACGACTTCGGCACCGGCTACTCCTCGCTGGCGCAGCTGCGGCGGCTGCCGCTGGACACGCTCAAGATCGACCGGTCGTTCGTGGCCGAGCTCAGCGATTCCGACGACGTGCAGGCGATCGTCACCAGCATCGTGGCGATGGCGCACGCGGTGGGGCTCACCGTGGTCGCCGAGGGCGTGGAGACCGCGGAGCAGCTGGACATCCTGCGGCGCATCGGCTGCGACCACGGCCAGGGCTTCTACTTCGGCAAACCGGCCCCGCTGGCCGACTTCGCCTCCCTCCGCGGCATCGCCGCGCCCTGACGGGCGCCGTTGCCCGGCTCCCGCCGCGGGTTCGCCGCTGACGGGGGAACGACGAGATCCGCCGCGCGAGCCCGATCCCGCGAGGCGCGGAGGGGCGGTGTTCGCGGCCGCGCCAAGGGTTGCGATCAGGTAGATGCGAAACCTCGGCGCGGGGGGGGCCCGGCTCTAGCGTCGGCGGGAGCCGCCCCGCCGCGCCGAGGAGGGAATCCGATGCCCCGCCCCTTGCAGTTCTCCGCGTTCGTCATGAACACGACCTCGCACATCACCCACGGCGCGTGGCGGTTGCCCGAGGCGCGGCAGACCGACTTCAACGACCTGGACCTGTGGGTGTCGCTCGCGCGGGAGCTGGAGCGGGGGAAGTTCGACTTCATCTTCTTCGCCGACGTGGTGGGTCTGTACGGCGACCACCGCTCGTCGTGGGAGAAGTACGTGGAGTCCGGGTTGCAGATCCCCAGCAACGACCCGTCGGTGATCGCCTCGGCGATCGCGCACGCCACCTCGGAGCTGGGGATCGCGATCACCAGTTCGGTGTTGCAGGAGCACCCGTTCAACTTCGCCCGCAAGATCTCCACGCTGGATCACGCCTCGCGCGGCCGGATCGCCTGGAACATCGTCACCAGCCTGTCGCCGAACGCGTGGCGCAACTTCGGCTACGCCGACATCACCCCGCACGAGGAGCGGTACGCGTGGGCCGACGAGTACGTGGACGTGGTGTACAAG
This sequence comes from Saccharopolyspora sp. 7B, assembly GCF_020177435.1. Taxonomy (NCBI): domain Bacteria; kingdom Bacillati; phylum Actinomycetota; class Actinomycetes; order Pseudonocardiales; family Pseudonocardiaceae; genus Saccharopolyspora; species Saccharopolyspora sp. 7B. The sequence continues at coordinate 30,633 of NZ_JAIUKC010000081.1, forward strand.
CTGTGGGAGGGCTCCTGGGACGACGGGGCGCTGCCGCAGGACAAGGCGTCCGGGGTGCACGGCGACTTCAGCCGGATTCACAAGATCCACCACGAGGGTGCCCGGTACCGCGTCGAAGGACCGCACCTGGTGGCGCCGTCGCCGCAGCGCACCCCGCTGCTGTTCCAGGCGGGCTCGTCCCCCACCGGCCGCCGGTTCGCGGCCCGCAACGCGGAGGCCCAGTTCATCCAGTCGCCCAGCCCGGCGGATGCGAAGGCGCTGGTGGACGACACCCGGCGGCTCGTGGCCGAAGCCGGCCGCCGGCCGGGTTACCTGCGGTTCTTCCAGGGCCTGTCGTTCGTCATCGGCAGCACCGAGGCCGAGGCGCGGCTGCGCGCCGACGAGCTGGACGAGTACCTCGACGACGACGCGATCATCGCGCACGCGGCGGGCGGCATCGGCGTGGACCTCGGGCACTACGACCTGGACACCCCGATCGGCGACATCGAGTCGGAGGGGTCCCGCAGCCACCTGCTGTGGTTGCGGGAGGCCGTGCCGGACCGGGAGCCGACGGTCCGCGACCTCGCGCGGCTGCGCACCCGGAACAGCCGCGTCGTCGGCACCCCCGAGCAGATCGCCGACCGGCTCGACGAGTGGCGGGCCGCCGGGGTCGACGGCATCAACGTCATGAACTACACGATCCCCGGCAGCTACCTGGAGTTCATCGAGCACGTCACGCCGGTGCTGCGGGACCGCGGGCTGGCGCAACGGGAGTACGCCCCCGGCACCACCCGCCGCAAGATCACCGGTGCCGACCTGCTCGACGAGCACCACCCGGCCGCCGCCTACCGGGGCGCGTTCTCCTGACCGCCCGCACGCACCGCATTCCCCGCCGCAGCGCGGCAGACCCTTCGAACGGTGAGGAGCCGAAGTGACCGCCGAAACCACGATCGCCGCGCCCGCGGACCCGGTGCTGCCGGGTTCCCCCGAACTCGCCGCGCTGATCGCCGAGATCGCCGCCGGGGCCGAGGAGCGCGCGGCCAAGGACCGCAACGCGCACGAGCAGATCGACTGGATCCGCCGGGCGCGCCTCGGCGCGATCACCCTGCCCGCGTCCGAAGGCGGCCCCGGTGCCTCGGTGCGGCAGCTGCTGTCGGTGGTGATCGACCTGGCCGAGGCCGATCCGAACGTGGCGCACGCGCTGCGAGCGCACTTCTGGCAGGTCAACGAGCTGCTGCGCGCGCTGCCTCCCGGCCCGCGCAGGCAGCACTGGCTCGACGAGGTCCGCGCCGGGAAGCTGTTCGGCAACGCCAACAGCGAACGCGGCGGGCAGGCGGCCGGGGCGTTCTCCTTCGCCACCGGGCTCACCCGCACCGGGGACGGATTCCGGCTCAACGGCGAGAAGTTCTACTCCACCGGCACCCTGTTCGCCGACCACATAGGGGTGTCCGCGCAGCTCGACGAGAACTCGGTCGCGGCCGTGCTGGTCCCGGTGGGCCGCGAGGGGGTGACCGTCCTGGACGACTGGGACGGCATCGGGCAGACCCGCACCGGCACCGGCACCACCGTCTTCGACGACGTGCGCATCGAGGAGCACGAGGTGATCGACGTGCGGGTCACCGACGGTTCGCCGCGGCCGACGAGCGATGTGGCGCAGCTGCAGCTGTACCTGCAGGCGATCATCGCGGGCGTCCTGCGCAGCGTGGCCACCGACGCCGCCGCGCTGATCCGCGGCCGTTCCCGCTCGTTCCAGCACGCGCCGACCGCCTCGCCCGCCGACGACCCGATCCTGCACGCCGAGGTCGGCCGGATCAGCAGCGCCGCCTACGTCGCCGAGGCCGCGGTGCTCGCCGCCGCCGACGAGATCGACGCCGCCTACCGCAGCGAACGGCTCGGCTCGCCCGACCCGGCGCTGTTCGCGGCGGCCTCGCTGGCCGCGTCCAAGGTGAAGGTGCACGTGGACGCCATCGCGCTGCGCGCGGCGACCGACCTGTTCGAGGTCGGCGGCGCGTCGGCGGCGAGCCGCTCGCGGAACCTGGACCGGCACTGGCGCAACATCCGCACCCTCACGCTGCACAACCCGACCGCCTACAAGGCGGCCGTGGTCGGCGACGTGACCGTCAACGCCACCCCGCTCCCCGTCAACGGCTACTTCTGATCCCACCAGGTGAACGGCCCACCGGCCCCGCCACGCTGGGCGGATGGGCCGTTCGCCCCTGCCGCGGTTCTCACCTGCCGGAACGGAGTCGTGCCGGTGCGGTAGTTTTCGCCCGTGCCCGGCAACCCGACCGCTCCGCCTGAGGTCACCTACGTGACCGTCGCGCTCGCCTGCCGCCTGCCGCTGGTGCGGGTGCTGTGTCGCGGTTCGTCGCCGCTCCGCTGACGAATCCGCCGACCGCACGGCGCCACCGGGCCGTTCGCCCGGGTGCCGTCCTCCCGTTCCCGAGGACCCCATGCCCGCAGCACTGCACGCGCTCCCCCCTGCCCGCGACACCGGTCCGACCGTCATCGCCCCCGGGCTGCGGATCGTGGACGCGCCCGCGGCCGCGGTGCTGCGGGTCGCGCGGCGCGAGGGGCCGGTGTTCCGCGACGTCGCCGCCACCCGCACCGGGCTCAGCGCGCCCACGGTGAACCGGCACGTCGCCGCGCTGATCGAAGCCGGGTTGCTGCGGGAGCGCACCGACCTCGCCCCGGCCGGAGCGGTCGGGCGGCCGCGCCTGCCGTTCGAGCTGCGCCGCGAACCGCACCTCACCGCGGGAGTCCACATCGGATTCCGCACCACCACGATCACCGCGCACGACCTGCACGGGCGGGTGCTCGGCGGGATCCGGGCGCACACCGGCGGCGGGGACGCCGGCGAGGTGCTGCGCGCGATCGGCTCGCGGGTGCACCGGTTCCTCGCGCGCTGGCCCGGCCGGACCCCGCTGTGGGCCGGGGTCGCCCTCGGCGGCCGGGTCGACGACCTGGGCCGCGTCGACCACCCGCTGCTGGGCTGGCGGGCCGCCCCGGTCGGCGAGCTGATCGGCGAGCAGCTGGGCCTGCCGGTCTCGGTGGCGCCGCACGTGGAATCGATGGCCGCGGCCGAGCTGTCGTTCGGCCCGGCTGACGACCCGCACGGCAGCACGCTGTACTGCTACGCCCGCGAGATGATCGGGGTGGCGCTGACCATCGGCGGAGCCGTGCACAACCCCAGCACCGGCCCCGGCGGGCTCGGCCACCTGCCGTCCGGTCCGACCGAGCTGCTGGACCCGCGCGGCACCGGCAGGCTCTCCGACGCGGTGAGCGACACGGCGCTGGTCGCGGCGGCAGGCGCGCACGGGCTGGAGGTGCGCAGCACCGCCGCTCTCGCCGAGCTGGCCGCGGGCAGGGACCCGCTCGCGACGTCCCTGCTGCGGGAACGCGCCCGGGTGCTGGGTCGCGCCCTCGGGCACATCGCGGACGTGGTCAACCCCGATCGGATCGTGCTCGGCGGCCAGGCGTTCACCGAGCACCGGGCGGCGCTGCGCGACGTGGCGGGCGCGGTGGCGGAGCACTCCGCGGTGCCGCGCGACCTGCGGCTCACCGCCGCCGGGGACGGCATCCAGCAGCAGGCGGCGGCCGCGGTGTCGCTGGACGTGCTCTACGCGGACCCGCTCGGCGCGCTGCGCCACCACGCCCGCGCGACTAGTGGGCGCGGATCAGGCCGCCGTCGCAGCGCAGCTGCGCACCGGTGATGTAGGAGGCCGGGGCGCTCGCGAGGAACACCACGGCGGCCGCGTACTCCTCGGGCGTGCCGAACCGGCCTGCCGGGATGTCGGCGCGGGAGGCGTCGCGGACCGCGTCCGGGGCGACCCCGCGGTGCGCGGCCATCGCCTCGTTGATCGAGGTCAGCCGCTCGGTCTCGATCCGGCCGGGCAGCACCAGGTTGACGGTGACGCCGTCGGCGGCGACCTCGGTCGCCAGCGTCTTCAGGTATCCGGCGAGGGCGGCACGGCCCACGTTGGAGGCGGCGAGCCCGTTGATGGGCTGCTGCACGCCGCTGGAGCCGATGGCGACGATCCGGCCCCAGCCGCGCTCCCGCATACCCGGCAGGACCTGCTCGACCAGCCGGACGTGCGGGGTGAGCAACCGGTGCACGGCCTGCTCGGCGTCCTCGGCGGTCATCTCGGCGGCGGTGCCGGGGGCGGGACCGCCGCCGTTGAGCACCAGCACGTCGACCGGCCCGAACGCCCCGGTGGCGGCGTCGACGAGGCTGCGCGGCCCGTCCGGGTCGAGCAGGTCCACGCCGACGCCGACCGCCGACGGGAGCTCCGCCGCCAGTTCCGCGGCGAGCTCGGCCCGCCGCCCGCCGAACGCGACGTGCGCGCCCTCGCCCGCGAGCCCGCGCACGACGGCCGCGCCCAGCCCGGAGGTCGCGCCCGGCACCACCGCGACTCGCCCGCTCAACCCGAGATCCATGCGTCCTCCTCGATTCCCGCCCGCTCCGACCAGGTGAGCGGCCCGTCCGCCCACTGTGACCGGTCGAACGGGCCGCTCCCCCGCGGGGGTCAGGCGTGCTGCGGGAGCAGGCGGGCGGCGTTCCCGCGGTCCACGGCGGCGTGGTCGATCACCGGTGACGCGTCGAGTCGTTCGGTCATGACCGTGGCGATGTCGGCGAGCGCGTAGGGGAAATCGCTGCCGAACAGGATGCGCTCGGGGTCGGCGAACGCGGTCAGCCCGGGCAGCGCGTACGGCGAGGCGGACAGCGCGGTGTCGAAGTAGCAGCGGCGCAGGTCGGCGATCAGGTCCGCGGTGCTCCGCTCGCCCCCGGCCATCTCCAGGCAGGCCGCGATGCGCTCCACCGCGTAGGGCAGGAAGCCGCCCGCGTGCGACAGGATGACCTTCAGATCGGGGTGGCGGTGCAGCGTGCCGCTCGCGGCGAGCTTCGCCGCGGCGCGGGTGGTGTCGAGCAGGAAGTCCGCGGCGAACGGCGGGATTCCGGGCACCGGATCGGCCGGCAGCGCCGAGGGGTGCACGAACACGACGGCGCCGCGCCTGCCGAGTTCGGCCAGCAGCGGTTCGAACGCCTCGTCCCCGAGGTAGGTGCCGCCGCTGTTGGCCAGCAGCACGACCCCGTCGGCGCCCAGTTCGTCGAGCGCGTGCTCGGCTTCGGCCAGCGCCCCGTCCACGTCGGGCAGCGTGAGCGTCGCCCAGAACCCGAACCGGCCGGGGTGGTCGCGGACGAGCTCGGCGCAGTGCTCGTTGAGGGCGCGCGCCAGGTCGCGCCCTTCCTGCCCGGGCCACGGTTCGACGCCGGGGGTGGTGACGGACAGGATCGCGGTGCTGATCCCGTTGCGGTCCATCAGGTCCAGCGAGGCCTGCGGGCTCCAGTCCGGCAGGTGCCTGCCGCCCGCCGCGTCGGAGCCGACGCGCTGCAGGGCTTCCCGGTAGACGGGCGGCACGACGTGGTGGTGGACGTCGATGCGTTGTGCCGTGGACATGACCGCCTCCTATTACTTAGCTTGCTAACCAACGGCTACGCTAGCACCCATGAGCGGACCCGCCCAGGAACCGGACTCCAGCCCCGACGAACCCGGCCCCGACGAACCGGGCCTCAACGATCCCGGGGTCGACGAGCTGGCGCAGGCCGCCGACGCGCTGTTCCTCGCGATGCGCCGGGCCAGGGCCGCGCACGCGGCGGGCGTCGAAGGGCTGTCGCTGGCCCAGCTGGCCCTGGTGCTGCCGCTGGCGACCGGCGCCGAACTCCCGGTGAGCGACCTGGCCGCGGCGGCGGGCGTCACCCTGCCCACCGCGACCCGGATGCTGAACCAGCTGGAGGGCAAGCGGCTGGTGGCGCGGCGGCGCAGCCCCGAGGACGAGCGCCGCGTGCTGATCAGCCTGACCGAGCGCGGCACCACGGCCTTGCACCGCCTGCGCGAGCAGCGCCGCCGCGAGCAGGCCCGCGGCTACGCCGCGTTCACCCCCGAGGAGCGGCTGCACCTGGCCGCCCAGCTGGAACGCCTCACCGAGATCATCAACTCCGGCTACCGGGAGCAGCTCGACTGATCCGCTGTGGACCCGGGCCCGGCCGGACGGCGATGATCGGGCCCACCGGCGACCTCGGGGAGGAACCACCGTGTCCGAAGAGACCGCGCAGGCCGGGTTCGGCCGCGACCGCCAGTCCGCGATCTACGGTGCGGGCGTGTCGGGCCGCAGGCCGCGGGTGCCCACCGACCACCGGGAGCTGGAGCGGCGCGCGCGACGCGCCTGCTCGCCGCGCGCCTGGGCGTACGTGGCGGGCGGTGCGGGCGCAGAGGCGACGATGCGGGCCAACCGAGCGGCGTTCGACCGCCGGTCGATCGTGCCGCGGACGCTGCGCGACGTGTCCCGGCGGGACCTGGGCGTCGAGCTGTTCGGCCGCCGCATCCCGGCCCCGGTGCTGTTCGCGCCCGTGGGCGCCGTCGAACTCGTCCACCCCGAAGCGGACCTGGCCGTGGCGCGGGCCGCCGCCGAGCTCGGGTTGCCGTACGTGTTCTCCAACCAGGCCTGCGTGCCGATGGAGGACTGCGCGGCCACGATGGGCGACGCGCCGCGCTGGTTCCAGCTGTACTGGAGCACCGACGAGGAACTCGTGGACAGCCTGCTCGCCCGCGCCGAGCGCAGCGGCGCGGAGGCCGTGGTGGTCACGCTCGACACGACCATGCTGGGCTGGCGCCCGCGGGACCTGGACCTGGGTTCGCTGCCGTTCGCGCGCGGCGAGGGCATCGCGCAGTACACCTCGGATCCGCGCTTCCGGGAGATGGTGCGGGAACGGGTGGCGCGCGGCTCCGGCGGCGAGGACGTGCGGATCACGTTCGCCGCGGTGCGGGCGCTGCTGTCGATGAGCCGCCGGTTCCCCGGTCCGCTGCTGCGGAACCTGCGCTCCCCGGAGCCGCGGGAGGCGGTGCGCACCTTCCTGGACACCTACTCGCGGCCGTCGTTGACCTGGGCCGACCTGGCCTCGCTGCGGGAGCGCACGAAGCTGCCGATCGTGCTCAAGGGCGTGCTGCACCCGGACGACGCCCGCCGGGCGGTGGACGCCGGGGTGGACGGCGTCGTCGTGTCGAACCACGGCGGGCGCCAGGTCGACGGATCGGTGGCCGCGCTGGACGCGCTGGCGGAGATCGCTCCGGTCGTCGGCGCGGAGCTGACCGTGCTGTTCGACAGCGGGATCCGCTCCGGCGGCGACGTGGTCAAGGCGCTCGCGCTGGGCGCGGACGCGGTCTGCGTCGGCCGCCCCTACGTGCACGGGCTGGCGCTGGCGGGGGCGGCGGGAGCCCCGGACGCGGTCGCCGACGTCGTCGCCGAGCTGGACCTCACCCTGGGCCTCACCGGCCACGCCTCCCCCGCCGAGCTGACCCCGAACGTCCTCCGCGGCTGATCTGCCTCTGAGCGGGGAATGGCGACAGCCGGTTCCACGCGAGCACGTCCATGCGGCGGACCAGCGCGAAAGCGGGCACGAACGTGAGGTCGTCGAGCGGCCGCCGGAATGCCCCTACCGGCGCGCGAGGAGGCCGGAAGCGGTCACCGCCGTGGTGCGGCGGACCAGGTCGGTGAAGTCCAGGCGCATCGCGGCCAGCGAGGGATCCGAGTCGTAGACGGCCACCATCTCCGGGGACGGGCGGCTGCACTGCCATGCGGTCATGGCCGTCAGCAGAGCGGTCTCGGCCAGCGCCCCGGCATCGGCGTCGGTCAATTCGGGGAGGTGCCGCCGGACGAGCCCGACCAGTGCGCGGAGCGACTGCTGGGCCCTGCGCTTGTGCCGGATGCCGACGTCGGTGGAGATGTTCTGCTCCAGCACCGCACCCTGCGCGCTGAACAGGTCGCACAGCACCGGGCGCTTCGCCATCGAGGTGGCCCAGAGGTCGGCCAGGTGGTCCCCGCGCTCTCGCGGCGTGCCCTGGTCGCGGTGCGGCACCTGCTCCAGTTCGGCGATCCAGTCCGCGATCTCCACGTCGAGCAGATCGAGCAGGACCGCCTCGCGCGATTCGAAGTACCGCAGCACGTTCGCCTTGGCCAGGCCGACCCGGCGGCTCAGCTCGTTCAGGCTCAGCCTGGCGACCGGCATCTCCGCGAGCATCGCGGCCGCGGTGTCGAGGATCTGCCGCCGCCGCTGGGTTCGCTGTTCATCGGTGCGGGCGCGCTGGAAGCTCACGCGCACATGTTACATACCGCCGGTACGTTGATAAGAGACCACCGGTCCTTTATGCTGAGGTCGACGAAAGACCAGCGGCGCGCGAAGGAGTTCGGGATGTACCAAGTTCCTGACCAGCAGGGGAAGCTCGCCGTGGTGACCGGCGCCAACAGCGGCACGGGCGAGGAGGCCGCCGCGCGCCTCGCAGGTGCCGGAGCAGAGGTCATCCTCGCGGTGCGCACCCCGGCCAAAGGCGAACAGGCGAAGACCGAGATCCGCGCCGCACACCCCGGCGCCCGCGTGCAGGTCCGCCGCCTCGACCTGGCGGACCTGTCCTCGGTGCAGGACTTCGCGGAAAGCCTCGTGGCAGCAGGAAGGCCGCTGGACCTGCTGCTCAACAACGCCGGAGTGATGAACGTGCCCCAGCGCACCGTGACCGCCGATGGCTTCGAACTTCAGCTGGGCAGCAACTTCCTCGGGCCGTTCGCCCTCACCAACCGGCTGCTGCCCGCGCTGCTCGCAGCCCCCGCACCACGGGTGGTCACGATGAGCAGCGGCACCGCCAACCGGGCGCGCATCGACTTCGCCGATCTGCAGTCCACCCGCGCTTACAGCCCGACCCGCGCCTACGCGCAGTCCAAGCTGGCCGACATGCTGCTGATGGTGCACCTGGCCGAGCTCGCAGCCAGGCGCGGTTGGTCCTTGCTGTCGACCGGCGCGCACCCCGGCTACACCCGCACCAACCTGACGACCTCCGGGCCCACCCTCAACGGCGGCAGGCCCGGCCTGCTGGAATCGATCCTGTACAAGATCGTGCCCTCGCAGGGCCCTGCACAGGGCGCGGAACCCCTGTTGTTCGCGGCGACGAGTCGCGCCGCCACCGCAGGCGGCTACTACGGCCCGCGATGGGGCTTGGTCGGCCCGGCCAAGCAGGTCGCACTTCCACGATCGGGGCGGGACGCGGCCCTCGCGGCACGCCTGTGGGCTGAGGCCGAACGCCTCACCGGAGTGACCGTCCCCGCCTGAGGGCCGCGATCGACCGGCGACCGCCGCTCACCGCCGAGCTCATGCGGCGCCGCCTTCGGTCCGCAAGGATTCGGCGATCTTCTCGCCGACGAGGACGGCGGTCAGGTGCGGGTTGGCGCGCGGCAGCCACGGGAACACGCTCGCATCGGCGACCCGCAGGCCGTCGACGCCGAGCACCCGCCCGTGCGGGTCGACGACGGTGTCCGGCCGGTCCGGGTCGCCCATCCGGCAGGTGCCCGCGGCGTGCGCGGTGTCGGAGACGTTGGCCAGCGCGAAATCGGCGAACTCCCGGTCGTCCATGTCGGTCGCGGGATCGACCATGCCCGCACCGAGCCCCATCGCCGCGCTGATCTTCCGCAGTTCCGGGTGCGCCGCGAAGGCACGCAGCTCGTCCACCACCACGCGCAGCCGCCGCAGGTCCCGCTCATCGGAGAGCAGATCGAACGCCACGTCCGGGTCCGCGGCCGGGTCGGTGCCGGCGATGCGGACCCGCCCGGTCGAGTGCACCCGGTTGTTCCAGCCGAGGACGCCCGCGACGGGGACGCCGATGCCGAGCGCGCCGGGCGCCGCGAGCATCCCGTCGTTGATCTCGTCGCCGACGCCGGTGGTGAACCGCAGGCACAGCTGCCCGCGTTCGGGCAGGCCGCCGTAGTCCGGTGGTTCGTGCAGCGCGAGCGCCAGCAGGATCGCCGGGTGGTCCTGCAACCCGTCTCCCACCGGCAGGTCGGCGACCGGCCGGATGCCGAGCTCGCGCAGCTCCGCGGCGGGCCCGATGCCGGAGCGCTGCAGGATCGCCGGGGTGTGCACGGCACCGGCGGCGAGCACGGTCTCGGCGGCGCGGTACTCCACCGGCTCACCACCGATGATCGCCCGCACCCCGATGGCGCGGTTCCCGGCGAACCGGATGCGGTCGACGAGCGCGCCGCCGATGACGTGCAGCTCGGCCCGGTCCCGGTTCGGTTCGAGGTAGCCGTCGTTGGTGGACACGCGCCGGTCGCCGATCGCGTTGAACGCGTACGGCGACACCCCGGTCGAGCCGGGTGCGTTGTGGTCCGGCGCCCACGGGTGGCCGCGCCGCTCCGCGATCCGGTCCAGGGCGGCTTCGACGGTGGCGAAGTCCTCCCGCCGCGGCCGGCGCACCGGGATGGGGCCGCCGGAGCCGTGGTAGGGCCGGTCGGCGAAGTCGTGGTCGTCCTCCAGCCGGTTCAGCAGCGGCAGCACGTCCTGGTATCCCCAGCCGGCGCACCCCTGCGCGGCCCAGCCGTCGAGGTCCTCGACGGTCGGCCGGATCGCGAACAGCCCGTTGACCGCGGAGCTGCCACCGACGCCCCGGCCCCGCACGTAGCGCGCGGGCCCTTGCGCGGCGGACCGGGACGCGCGCAGCTCGGGGAACGTGTGGGTGGCCGCCAGCTGCTCCACCAGCTTGATCTTGCCGGGTTCGACGCCGCGGATCTCGGGTGGCGTGTCGGCGGAGCGGTAGTCGGGGCCCGCTTCGAGGAGCAGCACGCGCCGTCCGTCGTCCTCGGCGAGCCTCGCGGCCACCGCCGCCCCCGCGGACCCTGCTCCGATGATGATCGCGTCGTACATCGCCCCTCCTCCGCCGACGCCCGCGCGGACGCCGGTTCTCGATCTCCCCGGTGGCAGGAGAAACCATGCCGCCACGGCACGCGCAACGGACTGTGCGCCAGCTCACCGATTTCAGCTTCCGCCACAGGTGAACGACGCACCGGAACGCGGCATCCGGACGAACGGGACATCGGCCGGCCGCGGCAGACCTGGCGGCGGGACTCGGCCCCCGCGACCGGGAAGCGCGTCGGCCGCCCGGAAAGGTCGGACCAAATCGTTGACAGGTCTCCTGGCCACGCTTAACGTACCCGGCATTGGTCCTACCAAAGGAGGTGTCCAGTGGGTGTCGATCTCTCGTTCCTGGTGCGCAGCCTGGCCGAGCAGGCCACTCCCGAACCGGGCACGGACCTGCTCCGGCTGCCGACCGAGCGGGAGCTGGTCTCGTCGCTGGACATCAGCCGGGGCGCGCTGCGCGAGCAGCTGTCGATGCTGGAGATGCTGGGTTTCCTGACCCGCACCCAGGGCCGCGGCTCCTACCTCGGCGTCCCGGACGCCGGTTTCATCCAGCTGTACTTCGACCTGTCGAACGAACTCGGCCAGCTCGGCGGCGGCCAGTTCCGCTCCGCCCGCGAGATGCTGGAGATCAGCATGTCCGAGGCGGCGGCGCGGCTGGCGACCGCCGACGACGTCGAGGTGCTGCGCGACCTGGTCGACGAGATGGTGCGCGCGAGCGGGGCGGGCGAGGACGACCGCGCGCTGGAGGCGGACCTGGACTTCCACCGCCGCCTGTTCACCATCGTCGACAACCCCATCTTCACCTTGCTGCACGACGGGCTGAGCCACGTGCTGCGCGACGAGGTGGTGGACCGCCGCCGGGTCGCCGTCGCACGCGCTCCCCTGGCGCCGGGCGAAGAACGGGTCATCGACACCGTCCACTACGGAATCGTCGACGCCGTCGAGAACCGCGACGGCGAAGCGGCGCGGGCCGCGATGCGCCACCACTTCGAGGTCTGGTCCTCGCTGACCGGCGAGAGCTGACCGCACCAGCCGCCCCTGGGCCGGAGCCGATCACCCGGCACGCCCACCCAGCACCGCACCCGAGGTCCGGGTGCCGGTGCGCGCTGCCCGCTCCCGGGCCCGAGCAGGAGGTTTGTCAGATGAGTGAACCCGGTGTCGTGTTCGTCGGTATCGGGGCCATCGGCCGGCACATGGCGAGCAGGCTGGTCGCCGCCGGCCGCGCGACGACCGCCGTCGACCCGGGCCCGTCCGCGCGGGAATGGGCCGCGGAGCGGGGGATTCCGGCGGTCACGTCGATCGCGGCGGCACCGCGCGCCGAGTTCGTCGTCGTGATGGTCGCGACGCCGGACCAGCTGACCGCCCTCGTCGACGAAGCGTTGCGCCGCAACGACCTCGACGGGCAGCGCTGGATCGTGATGAGCACCGTCGGCCCGGATTCGGTGCGGGAGCAGGGATCCCGGCTCGCCGCGGCCGGCGCGCTGGTGCTCGACGTGCCGGTGACCGGCGGCGTGGCGCGGGCGCGCACCGGTGAGCTGACGCTGTTCGCGGCCGGGAACCCGGCGACCGTCGCCGCCGCCCGCCCGGTGCTGGAGCGCTTCGGCGCGGTCCGCGAGGTCGGCGAGCGCATCGGCGATGGGCAGGCGATCAAGGTGGTGAACCAGCACCTGTGCTCGGTGCACATCGTCGCCGCCGCCGAAGCTCTGTCGCTGGCCGGAGAACTCGGCCTGGACCGCGAGCAGGTGCTGTCCCTGGTCGAGTCCGGCGCGGCCGGGTCGTGGATGCTCTCCGACCGCGGTCCGCGCATGCTGCGGGGCACCGACGTGGAGGTGACCAGCACCATCGGCATCTTCGTCAAGGACAGCAACCTCGTCGCCGACGCCGCCCGCCAGGCCGGGGCGGACACGCCGCTGCTGGACCTGGCCCGGGAGCGCTACGAGCGCGCCGCCGACGCCGGACTGGGTGCGCGCGACGACTCGCGGGTGATCGAGACCTACCCCGCGCCCTGACCCGTTCTTCCCCGCACCACGCGGAAATCCCTGCGTCCCCTGCGGTCGCTGCAAAGGAGCAGACCATGTCCGCTGCGCCCACCACCGGACCACCGCGCGACAACCCGGCGAAGGTGTCGGTCGCGTCGATGATCGGTACCGCGGTCGAGAGCTACGACTTCTTCATCTACGGGACCGCGTCGGCGGCCTACTTCGGGTCGGTGTTCTTCCACACCGGCAACGAACTCATCGGCGTGCTGGCCTCGTTCGCCACGCTCGCCGTCGGCTTCTTCTTCCGCCCGCTGGGCGGCTACCTCGCCGGGCACTACGGGGACCGGCTGGGCCGCAAGACGGTGCTCATGTGGTCGCTGGCGATCATGGGTCTGGGCACGGTGCTGATCGGCGTGCTGCCGACGTTCGCCCAGGTCGGGGTGCTGGCACCGGTGCTGCTGATCCTGCTGCGGATCGTGCAGGGCATCGGGTTCGGCGCCGAGTGGGGTGGCGCGGTGCTCATGTCCGTGGAGCACGCGCCCGAACGCAGGCGCGGGTTCTTCGGCGCGGTGCCGCAGATCGGCATCCCGGCGGGCCTGCTGCTGGCGAACGGCGCGTTCCTCGCCTCGGAGGCCCTGTTCGACGGCGACTGGGTGTGGCGGGTGCCGTTCCTGGTGTCGATCGTGATGGTCGGCGCGGGCATGTTCATCCGGATGAAGATCTCCGAGTCCCCCGACTTCACCGCCATGAAGGACGGCGGCGAGATCCACGCGACCCCGGCGCTGGAGGTGCTGCGCCGCGACTGGCGGGTGATCCTCAAGATCGTGGCGCTGCGGCTCGCGGAGACCGGCGGCTACTACATCACCACCAGCTTCATGCTCTCGTACGTGGTGCTGGCCGGGCTGGCGGACAAGCAGCACGTGCTGGTCGGCACCATCGTCGGTTCGGCGCTGGGCCTGCTCAGCCACCTGCTGTTCGGCGCGCTCTCGGACCGGATCGGGCGCAAACCCGTGTTCCTGCTCGGATCGGTGTTCACCATCGCCTTCGGCATCCCGATGTTCCTGCTGGTGAACACGGGCGCGGGCATCGCCGTGGTGGTGGCGGTGTCGCTGGGGCTGCTGCTGAGCCACGACCCGATCTTCGCGGTGGAGTCGTCCTGGTTCTCCGAGCAGTTCCCGCGGGACGTGCGCTCGTCCGGGATCTCGCTGGGCTACAACGGCGCCTCGATGGTGGCGGGCCTGCTGCCGTTCCTGGCGACCGCGCTGTACGGCGTCGCCGGCTGGCTCGGCGCGGCGCTGCTGTTCGTGCTGCTGGGTGTCGTCTCCACCGCCGCGGCCGCGTTCACCGCGGAAACCGCTCCCGCGAAGCTGCCGGACACCGATCCGGCCCCCCGGAAAGGAAGTGAGGACCGCATGACCGCACCGAGCGAGTCGCGCGCGGAAGGTCTCGCCGCGCGCGCGGATCGGGTGCGCCACGCCGCGCACCGGATGCGCCACCACATGCTGAACATGGGCGAAGTGCAGGGCCAGGGCTACGTGGGGCAGGCGCTGGGCGTCGCCGACGTGCTCGCGGTGTCCTACGTGGACCAGCTGCGGCTGCGCCCGGCCGACCCGCACTGGGCGCAGCGGGACCGGTTCCTGCTGTCCACCGGCCACTACGCGATCGCGCTGTACGCGGCGCTGGCGGAGGCCGGGGTCGTTCCGGTGGCGGAGCTGGAGACCTACGGCTCGGACGGGTCGCGGCTGCCGATGTCCGGCATGGCCTCCTACACCCCGGGCATGGAGATCTCCGGTGGGTCCCTCGGCCATGGCCTGACGGTAGCGGTGGGCATGGCGCTGGGGCTGCGGCTACGCGGCGAATCCCCGCGGGTGTTCAACTTCCTCTCCGACGGGGAGCTCGACGAGGGCTCCACCTGGGAGGCCGCGATGGGTGCGAAGCACCACCGGCTGGGGAACCTGACCGCGATCGTCGACATGAACGCGCTGCAGGCCGACGGGAAGACCGAATCGGTGCTCAGCATCGAACCGGCCGAGGAGAAGTGGGCGGCCTGCGGCTGGTTCACCCAGCGCGTCGACGGCAACGACGTCGAAGCACTCCTGGCGGCGTTCGACGCGGCCACCGAGCAGGCCGGGCCGGAGGGCGCCCCCTCGGTGATCCTCTGCGACACGAAGATCGGCCGGGGCGTCCCACTGCTGGAATCCCGCGAGAAGGCCCACTTCATGCGGATCGACGAGCACGAGTGGCAGCTGTGCCGCGACCAGCTCACCGCCGGTTTCGAAGGAGCGAGCGCATGAGCACCCCCACCACGAAGCGCCTCACCACCTCGGCGATGATCGCCTCGTTCGCCGACCCCGGGCAGCGGACCGCGCCCGCCCCGTTCGGGCACGCGCTCGCCGCGCTCGCCGAGCAGGACCAGCGGATCGTCGGCCTCACCGCCGACCTCGGCAAGTACACCGACATGCACGTGTTCGCCGAAGCCCACCCGGACCGGTTCTTCCAGATGGGCATGGCCGAGCAGCTGCTGTTCGGCGCCGCGGCCGGCATGGCGGAGGTCGGCCTGGTGCCGTTCGCCTCCACCTACAGCGTGTTCGCGGCGCGGCGGGCGTACGACTTCCTGTGCCTGGACATCGCCGAACCGAACCTGAACGTCAACATCATCGGCGGCCTGCCCGGGCTCACCACGGGGTACGGCCCGAGCCACCAGGCGACCGAGGACGTCGCGATCTTCCGGGGCATGCCGAACCTGACCATCGTCGACCCGTGCGACTCGGTGGACATCGAGCAGGCGGTGCCGCAGCTCGCGGCCTCGGACGGACCCACGTACCTGCGGCTGCTGCGCGGGAAGGTACCGACGGTGCTCGACGAGTACGACTACGAGTTCCGGCTCGGCAAGGCATCGGTGCTGCGCGGCGGCAACGACGTCGTGTTCGTCTCCAGCGGGCTGATGACGATGCGCGCGTTGCAGGCCGCGCAGGACCTCGCCGAGCACGGCGTGGACGTGTCGGTCGTGCACAGCCCCACCATCAAGCCGTTCGACTCGGAGACCGTGCTCGCCGAGCTCGGCGGCGGCAGGCTCGTGGTCACCCTGGAGAACCACACCGTCGTCGGCGGCCTCTTCGAGACCCTCGCCGCGGAACTGGCCAAGGGCGGCGTGCAGCAGCGCGTCGTCCCCATCGCCCTCCCCGACGAATTCCTCGACGCGGGAGCCCTCCCCACCCTCCACGAACGCTACGGCCTCGCCCGCACCACCATCGTCGACAAGGTCCTCACCGAACTCGGGTGAGGCCCAGCCCGCTGAGATTCCGAGCGCCCGGCCGGTGCGGTCCGGCCGGGCGTCGGCTGGGAGGCGTGAGCGAGCCGGGCCGGGTGAACCGCCTCCGCGTGCCTCCGTTCGGGTGCGGATCTTCGATTTCGCCTCGGGGGGCAGGTTTCCGGCTGAACACTTCGTCGGGTGATGGCAGCTGATCCGGGCGACGCCGAGCCCGCACCGCGACCCCCGCAGCCGCGGGTCACCTTCGCGGCGGCCGTCCGCGGCGCCTTCCGGAAGTCCTTCCAGGCGAGGGGACGCGCCGCGCGCAGCGAGTTCTGGCTGTTCGCCCTCTTCTACGGGGCCATGACCGGCACGCCCCTGATCCTCCTGGGCGCGGCACCGGACCTGCTCTGGCAGGGGATCCTCGCCTACGCCGTCATCGCGTACGCGGGGTTGATCCCGTTCATCGCCGCCGGCATCCGGCGGCTGCACGACACGGGCCGCAGCGGTCTCTGGTGCCTGCTCCTGCCCACCTGCCTCTTCTTCGTCGTGCTGATCCTCTGGACCGAGCCGAGCCAACCGCACGCGAACCAGCACGGCCCCTGATCGCGCGAACCACCTAGCCGTCCGCGGCGTTCGACCTAGGTGATTTTCGCCGACGCGTTCCGCCCGGACCCGATGCCAGGGTCGACGTCGTGAGTGGAACGACGCTTCAGGGAACGCCGACGCGGGCGGCGCGGGCGACGGTGCTGGGCGCCGCCGGGTTGACGATCATGTCGGCGGCGCTGATCGCGCCGAGCCTGCCCGCGATGACCGGCGAGTTCGCGGGCGCCGACGTGCTGGTACGGCTGGCGTTGACGATCACGTCGCTGGCGATCGCGATCAGCGCGCCGATCTCCGGTGCGGTCGCCGACCGGCTCGGCCGCCGTCCGCTGCTGGTCGGCGCGCTGGCGCTGTACGCGGTGGCGGGCACGGCGGGCTACTTCGCGACCGGCCTGGGGCCGCTGCTGGTGACGCGGGTCCTGCTCGGGGTCGCCGTCGGCGGGCTCATGACCGCGATCAGCGCGTTGATCACCGACTGGTTCGACGGGCGGCGCCGCGCCGCGTTCCTCGGGATGCAGCAGGCGGCCGCGAGCCTCGGCGGTGTCGTCTTCCTGCCGCTTGCCGGGGTGCTGGCGGCGGTGCACTGGCGGCTGCCGTTCTGGCTCTACGCCGCCGGTGCCCTGGTGCTGCCGTTCGCGCTGCGGACGATCAGGGGGACTCCGCGCACCGCGGACCCGCCCGCCGCCGGTCGGGCGCGGAACAGCGGACGCATCGGCAGGATCTACCTGCTGGCGCTGGTGGCGACGCTCGTGTTCTACATGGCGCCGACGCAGCTGCCGTTCCTGCTGGCCGGTTTCCACCTCGGCCCTGCGGTCACCGGTGCCGTCGTCGCGTGCAGCACGCTGACCGGCGCGGTCGGGGCACTGGCCTTCCCGGTGTTGCGCGGCAGGCTCGCCCCGCGCGTGCTGACGGCGGGCAGCGTCGTCCTGCTCGGGCTGGGCTGGGTGGTGATCGGCACCGCCGGTTCCGCCGGGCCGGTCGTGCTCGGGCTGCTCGTCGGCGGCGTCGGCGTCGGGCTCGTGGTCCCCGACCTGAACCTGCGGCTCGCCGAGCTGGCGGCGCCCGCCAGGCGCGGGCGAGTGCTCAGCGGACTGGTCACCGGCATCTTCCTCGGTCAGTTCCTGTCGCCGCTGGCCGCGCAACCGCTCATCGAGGTGGCCGGGATCTCCGGCGCCTTCACCTGGACCGGCGCGGCGTTGGCCGCGGCCGGGTGCACCGCGACGGCGCTGCACCGGAACGAGAGGACATCCTGATGATCTACCACGGAAACCGGTTCACCTTCCGGGCCGACGCGGACCCGGAACGCGTCGAGGAGGCCCTGGAGAGCCTGCGCGAGCAGGGCCGGGCCATCCCGGCGGTGCGGTCCTTCGTCGTCGGCCCGGACCACGGTGGCGACTACGACTACGGCGCCGTCTTCGTGCTGGCCGATCTGGACGGCTACCAGGAGTACCTGGTGCACCCGGCACACCTCGCCACCGACCGCGTCGGGTTGCCGCTGGTGGACAGGTTCGCCTCGTTCGACATCACCGACGACCCGGACCCCGGGCTCGCCGAGAGGATCGCGGAGCTGCACCGGCGGCGGTACGACGGCATGCCGGACATCGCCGCGCTCGTCTCCGGCCTCGGCGAGTACCGCGGCAGCGCCGCCCCCGGCCCGCACGGCGAGCGGGTCAGGGAGTGACGCCGGGGAGGTCGCGGAGCTGCCGGCGCGAGGTGACGCCGAGCTTGCGGAAGATGTTGCGCAGGTGGGCGTCGACCGTTCGCGGGCTCAGGAACAGCCGTTCCGCGACCTCCTTCGACGTCGCACCCGTCGCCACCTGCCGCGCGATGTGCCGTTCCTGGAGGGTGAGTTCCGCGGCGGCGGACGCGGGGCGGCTGGTCACCCGTCCGCCGGCCGCGCGCAGCTCATCGGCGGCGCGGTCGGCAAAGGCGGTCATCCCGAGGTCGGCGAGTTCCCGGTGCGCGGCGCGCAGGGTCTCCCGGGCGTCGAGCCCGCGGTTCCGCCTGCGCAGCCATTCCCCGTACAGCAGCCGGGTCCGCGCCCGGTGCGGGGCCGCCGGGGAACCGTCGAGGTGGTCGAGGGCTTCCCGGTAGTCGTCCTCGTCCCCGCTGATCAGCGCGCGGGCGCAGGCGGCCACGCCGAGGCCCCACGCCGAGCCACCGGCCCGGGTGCGTTCGGCGAGCGAGTCGGCGGCGGCTTCGGCGGCGCCCCGCGCACCGCAGCGGGAGGCGGCCTCGACCAGTTCGGGCAGCGCGATCCCGGCGAGGAACAGGTCGCCGGGCGCCGTCGCCTCCTCGGCTGCGGCCAGCGCCGCCCGGTAGTCGCCGCGGCCGTTGTGCAGCAGCGCGGTGGCCCAGTGCAGGTTGGCGGCGAGCTGCCCGCCGCCGTCCCCCTCGGCGCCCAGCCGCGCCAGTTCCGCGTGTTCCCCGCGCATCGCGGCCAGGTGCAGGCGCGGATAGCGCAGCGGCGGTTCCCCCGCGGCGTCGGCGATGGCCTCTTCCTCGGCGATTGCCGACGCGGCGGTGGCGAAGTCACCGGCGAGCACGGCACCGGACGCGGTCTGGGCGAGGCCGAGCCGCACCACCATCGGCGAGCCGGAGGCGCGGCCCGCCCGCACGATCCGGCCGGTGACGTCGGCGTGCGCGTCCAGGTCCCACAGCTCGGCCACGATCATGGCGGCCAACGCGGGGCGGGCGGCGATCGCGGCGTCGTCGGCGACGGCGGCGCGCAGCAGCGGGCCCGCCGCCCGGTGGCCGCGGGTCTCCAGCGCCACCAGCGCGTCGAGGACGTCCGGCGGCCCCGGTGCGGGTGCGGCGGCGGCCAGCACCGCGTCGAGCACCCCGGACGCCCGGCCGACGACCAGCGCCATCTCCAGCGCGTCCAGGTGGTGCTCCCGGGACACCGCCGGGTCCACTTCGGACATGCGCTGGGCGGCGCGGAGCATGAACGCCGGGCCATCGTCGCCGCCCGCGGCGAACGCGATCCGGCCGCGCAGCAGGTCGGCTTCGGCACGCCGCCGCTCGTCGAGGCCGCCGGTGTCCGCGGTCGCGAGCAGCTCGGCCGCCGCCTCGACGCCGCCCGCCGTGAGCCGCGCCCGCACGGCCGCGAACGCGCGGTCGGTGCGGCGCACCGGGTCCAGCGACAGCGCCGCAGCGCGTTCGAGGACGGTGGCGGCCGCCGCAACACCACCGCGCGCGCCGGCGCGGGCCGCGGCCGACTCCAGCTCCGCGGCCACGTCCTCGTCGGGGCCGGTGCCGGACCGGCCGCGGTGCCAGGCGCGGCGGTCCGGGTCGGCGACCGGGTCGGTGACGGCGGCGAGCGACCGGTGCGCGGCGTGGCGCTGCTCCGCGTCGGCGGCGCGGAGGACCGCGGACCGGGCCAGCGGATGGCAGAACCGGACCCGGGTGCCGAACTCGGCCAGTCCGGAGGCTTCCGCCGCCGCGGCCGCCGCGCCGTCGATGCCGAGCCGGCGAGCCGCGGCCCACACCGGCACCGGATCCCCGGCCGGTTCGGCGGCGGCGACGACCAGCAGCGCCCGGGCGGTCGCGGGCAGCTGCGCGAACCTGGCGCGGAAGGAGCGTTCGATCCGGTGCGGCACGGACGAGGTCACCGGCGGATCGCCGTCCTCCCCCGGCAACTCCAGCAGTGCCAACGGGTTCCCGCGCGCCTCGGCGAGGATGCGGTCCCGCACCTGCTCGTCGAGCGTGGCGCGCACCAGCAGGCGCGCCTGCGCCTCGGGCAGGCCGCCGAGCACCAGTCCGGGGAGTTCGTCGAACCCGTCCCGCGCCGCGAACACCATCACCACCGGTTCTTCGGCGATGCGCCGCGCGACGAACGACAGCACCTTCGCCGAGGCGTGGTCCAGCCAGTGGGCGTCGTCGATCGCGCACAGCACCGGCCGTTCCCGCGCGGCCTCGCCGATCAGCTCCAGCACCGCCAGCCCGACCCGGAACACGTCCGGCGCGCCCGCCGAGCCGAACGCGTCGCGCAGGGCCGCGGGCACCTCGGCGGCCCGGCCGAGCAGCGGCAGGCACAGCTGGTGCAGCCCGGCGAACGGCAACTCCGCTTCGGGCTCGACCCCGGAGGCCTCGACGACCCGGAATCCGTCCGCCCGGCGAACCCGGTCGAGCAGCGCGCTCTTGCCGATGCCCGGCTCCCCGCGCAGCACCAGCGCGCCACCGCGCCCCTCCGCCGCGGCGCGGGTCAGCTGCTCCAGCCGGCGAAGTTCCTCGTCCCGCCCGACGAGCGGCGGCACCGTGCGCATGCCGCGAGATTACCGGCGCGGCGGGCGGCGAGGCACGCGATCCCCGATCCCGAGGCGTCCGCCGCCCCCGCGGGGAGGGCCGGACCGGCCGCGGCATCGCTGCGCGCCGAAGTCCGGGCGAACGGCCCGTTCGTCCCATCAGCGGAGTTCGATGCTCCGATCACCCGGCCGGATTGCGCGGTACGGTGCCGGGCGATTCGAATTCGGCGTGTTCGGTCGAGGATGCGTAACGATCGCGCTCCGCGAGACGAACCCATCCGAGAAGAATGCTATCTTCGATGCACCATGAGTATTCCGAGCGGCTTATGCGGACGCCAGCGGGCACGAACGGCGGATGCACCGCTCTCGGATCGCGCACGTTTCGCGGAGGAATCCGCACGCGCGCACCATTGTTCCGCCCATCAGGCATTGATCAGCCCCATTCGAGTGATGCGAAGCAATGCTTCCCCCTCTTCCCATCGCCGCGTCCTTACACTGGAACTTCCCGAACGATCCACCTCGCACAACGGGAAGTTTCCAACGATCGGTGAATATCGGAAAACTTCCCCGAACAAGGCTGCTCCCCGCGGCCTTGTCCCGCCCGGTACGCGATCAGCGGAGGGGATGACCATGCCACGACCTTGGGAAGCGGACGCTTCGGCGGCCTTTCGAAGACGACTCGGCAAATCCGCCCTGGAACTCGGCCACACCGACGACGAACCGACCTGCCCCGACATCTGGGAACTGGACAACGGCGACGTCGCCGTGATCGGCCGCGACCTCACCGACTCCTACGCGGGCTCGCTGCCGGACGGGGTGAACGTCGGATTCGACGAACGTCTCGTCGTCATCCCCGGATCGATGCTCAGGTCCGCGAAAGGGGACATCCCCGATGACTGACGCGACCTCGATCAACGAATCCCCCATTTCGATCACCGGGGACGAGCTGGCGCTCGACGACTACCTCGCCGATTTCCGCGACCGGTTCTGGAACCGCAGCAACACCGGGGCGTGGAAGTTCGAACGCAGGCAGGTCTTCCGGCAACCGGAAAGCGCCAGTTGGAAAGCGTTCGACGACGGGGATTGGGATCGGTCGCTGCGACTGCTCGAAGAACGGCGGCCGAAGCTGGTGGACTACTTCGACCGGGTCGAAGCGCACGGGTTCTCCGTGCGCCGCGTCCGGGTGGTCGAGGAACCGCTGAGCCCCTACCTGATCTGGGAGTTGAACTCGTTGCTGATCCGGCACGAGTCCGGCGCGTCGATCAGCGTGGTCGACGCGGCGGCGCTGGCGGAGTGGGAACGCGACGGCCCGCTGCCGGAGATCTTCGTGCTCGGCCCGGACACCGTCTACGAGGTCCGCTACGACGCGGACGGCGTGGCGGTGGGCGCGGTGCGGTGCGTCGATCGGCCGACCGCGCAGCGCTGGACGACGTTCATCGAGTCCCTGCACCGCAACGGGGAACGCATCGACGCGTTCTTCGGCCGGGTCGTGCGGGGACTGCGCCCCGCGGGTCGCCGAGCGCCCTCGGCCTGACGTCGGAACCGGGGGTGGTGCCATGCCCGCACGGGGCGGCGACGAGTCCAGGAACGAGCTCTCCGGCGCGGCGCACGAGGTCGTCCAGGCCGGACTGGTCAGCGGCGGCATCCACTTCCACGGCCCGCGGCGCCCCGAGGACGGCGTGCCTCGGCAGCTGCCCGCCGACGCACCGGGATTCGTCAACCGGCGCGCCGAACTGGACCAACTGGACCTGCTGCTGCCCGACGGCGAGGCCGGTCGCACGACGGCGCCGTGCGTGGTGGTCGGCACCGCCGGAGTCGGCAAGACGTCGCTGGCGGTGCACTGGGCCCACCGGATGGCGCCGCGGTTCCCGGACGGGCAGCTGTACGTCAACCTGCACGGCTACGACCCGGGTCCGCTGGTCACGCCCGATCAGGCGCTGGAGCGCTTCCTGCGCGCGCTGAACGTGCCCGGGGCGCAGATCCCGGCCGACCTGGAATCGCGGGCCGCCCTGTTCCGCTCGCTGCTGGCCGGGCGCCGCATGCTGGTGGTGCTGGACAACGCGGCCACGGTCGGGCAGGTGCGGCCGTTGCTGCCGGGCAGCGGCGAATGCCTCACCTTGATCACCAGTCGCAGCAGGCTGTCCGGGCTGGTCGCGCGCGCCGGCGCGCGGCGGGTGACGCTCGGCGTGCTGCCCGAGCAGGAGGCGGTCCGGTTGCTGCGGAGCCTCGCCGCCGGGCATCGCGGGCCGGACGACGACGCGGAGCTCGACGAGCTGGCCCGGTTGTGCGCGCGGCTGCCGCTCGCGCTGCGGATCGCGGCGGAACGCGCGATCAGCAGGCCGACCGCGCCGCTGCACGACCTCATCGAGGAGTTGCGGGACGAGTCCGCGCTGTGGGACGCGTTGACCGCGGGCGATGACGACGATGCGGATGCGGTGCGCTCGGTGTTCGCCTGGTCGTACCGGGCGCTGTCGAAGGACGCGAGCCGCCTGTTCCGGCTGCTCGGCCTGCATCCCGGGCGCGAGTTCGGATCGGCCGCGGCGGCCGCGCTGGCCGACGTGCCGGTGAGCCGCGCGCGGCGGCTGCTGGACGACCTGGCCGGTGCGCACCTGCTGGAGCAGCCGCGGCCGGACCGGTACGAATTCCACGACCTGCTCCGCGCGTACGCCACGGACCAGGCCCGCACCGAGGAATCCGCCGAGACCGCTCGCGCCGCGCTGGACCGCGCGGTGCGCTGGTACGCGGGCTGCGCCGACCGGGCGGTGCGGGTGCTCGCCCCGGGGCATCGGCGCCCGCCGGCCGAGGAACCCGGCGTCGCGATCCCGGAGTTCACCTCGCCCGAGGACGCGTCGCAGTGGTTCGAGCGGGAGCGGGTGAACCTGGTCGCCGCCGTGCGGGCCGCCGAAGCCGCGGGCCTGCACGAGGCGGCGTGGCGGCTTCCCGCGCTGCTGCGCGGGATCTACGCGGGCCGCAACCAGTTCGACGACTGGTTCGCCACCAGCACCATCGGCCTCGGGGCGGCTCGCGCGTCCGGGGACCGGCACGCGGAAGCCGACATGCTGGAGAGCTTGGGCAAGGCGCACACCCAGTCCGCGCGGCGCGCCGAAGGGATCCGGTTCCAGCTGGCCGCGCTCGACCTGCGCCGGGAGCTCGGGGACCGGGCGGGCGAGCTGGCCTCCACCAACGCGGTGGGCATGGCGCACCTGCGCGGGCACGAGCTGGAGCAGGCGCTGCGCATGTTCGAGCGGACCCGGCGGCTCGCGACCGGCGCCGAGGACGAGTACTGGATCGCGGTGTCCACCAACGGCATCGCGAACGTCCACTTGGGACTCGAAGGGTTCGAGGAGGCCGCCGGGCTGCTCCGCGACGCGGTGCGCCGCTACACCCGGCTCGGCTCGCCCGGCGGCAGGGGCGACGCGCTGCGCGGGCTCAGCCACGCCCACCGGGGGCTCGGGCGCCCGGACGACGCGCTGGGCTTCGTCGAGGAGGCGCTGGCGATCGCCCACGAGCACGGGAACCGGGCGTGGCAGGCGTACTGGTCGCTCGAACTCGGGCGGGTGGAGGCCGATCTCGGCCTGCCTTCCGAAGCGCTGGTGACGTTGCAGCGGGCCGCCGCGCTGCAACGCAGGCTGGGCGACCACGCCAGGGAAGCCGAGGTGATCGACGCGACCGGCGCGGTCTACTCGGCGCTGGACCGCGCCGACGAGGCCGTCGGGTTCCACCGGCTGGCGGCGAACTCCTTCCGCGAGCTCGACGACCGCTGGCAGTGGGCGGTCGCCTTGGACCACCTCGCCACCGCGCTCGACCGCTGCGGGTCCGACGAAGCCGGAGACCGTCGTGCCGAGGCGGCGGACCTGCTGGCGGCGTTCTCCGACCCGGTGGCCCAGCGGATCCGCGCGCGTCTCCTCGAACCGTGAACCACCCGGCCCGCCCCGGCGGCGCGAATCCGGCCAGGTGGCCGGGCCGCTCGCGTGGGGAACCCGGTCGAGCGGGCCGGTCACCTGGTGGTCCGGGAGGGCTTCAGCTGTCGAAGCGGCCGGACTTGATCGCCTGCACCAAGGGCGCGACGGCGGCCTTGAGAGTCGGGCCGTGCGGGTCCTTGGAGTCTCTGATCTCGTCGAACGTCGTCGTCACCTCGACGCAGGTCGAGGTGTTCTGGCTGCGGCTCGACTTGATCCAGGTCCGTTCCGCGCTCATCGGCGCTCCTCCATCCTCCTGGCGAGGTCGGCGATGATGGCTCGTGACTCGTGCGCGTTCCGCGACACGCTCTCGATCATGCCGACGGCTTCTCGGTAGATCTTCACATCCGCTTGCTCATGCAGGAAGAGCCCGGACTTACGATTCTCCAATTGGACGACCTCTTCCAGACCGGTTCGGATGAGCAGGAAGGGGCCCTCCAGACCCGGATGCCAACCGCTGGCCAGCGGAACGATGCGGAGTTCGATGTTCGGCCGGGCCGCCACCTGATCAAGGAATCGAAGCTGCGGAACGAGGACCGATCTGTCCCCGATCACCTGGTACAACGCGGCTTCCCCGATGAACGCGACGAGATCAGCGGGTTGTGAACCGGTCACCGATTCCCGACGACTGAGCCGCAAGGACGTTCGGGCGGCGAGCTCCGCCTCCGGCACACCTCCTCCCCGCATGACCGCCGTGCTGTAATCACTCGTTTGCAGCAACCCTGGAATCATCAGCGGCGATACCTCGACGATCTTCATCGCCCGCCGCTCCAAGTCGATCAGAGCCTCCAACTGCTGCCGCTGTGCCGGAAGCGTCGTCGCCACCCAGTTGGGTGCGTCGGCCCCGTGCGCGAGCTCGACGACCTCCTCATACCGCTCGCCGTTGATGCCGAGCGAGGTCAGCACCTGCGCCACCTGCTCGGGACGCGGCGTCCGATCACCGGTCTCCCAGCGCGACAGCACCCCGGGGTCGCGTTCGAGCCGTTTCCCGAGCGCGCGCAACGTCAATCCGTTCTCCTCGCGGGCCTGCCGCAAGGCCTTCCCCAATGCCTGGTTCTTCGGAGTTTTCGCCATCCGCGCTCCGTGTCGTCGCTCCCGCGAGATCGCATTCGTCGCGGGCCCACCTACTTGATCACCCGATGCGGCTACCACGACACCGTTGTCGCCGAAACCGCCCGCGGTCCATGGTTCTCGGACATCGGCGAACCGATCCGGGCATGATGCCAGCCCACCCCGACAGCGGATCCGGGGGCCGCGGAATCCGAAGGAGTGCAACGATGAATTCGTTCCAGAGCAGCGCGACGGGAACTCCGCTCCGAACCGACGACAGCTCGATGAGACAGTTCCACTTCGGAATCGCTCGCAATCGGGAGGATCGATTTCCCACCGCGACGATCTCGGCGTGGGCGGCTTCTCGCGGGCCGGTGGACACGCGGTGGCACGCGGTCGGCCGGGCCGGCGGCGGGGCGCTGGCCGCGGAGTGCGGGACCTACGTCTACGGGCCGGTGCACCTGCGGCGGTCCGCGAGGATTCCGGACGGGGTGGCGGATCGGGCGATGTGCCAGGCCTGCGCGCGGCGGGTCTCGTGAGTTCCCGGCACTTCTGGCGGCCAGCGGCGGACGGGGTGCGGCACGCGTTCCGGGGGCCGCGGTGGAACGGGCAGCCGGAGGGCACGTCGGTGTGCGGCACGCGCACCGGAATGGTAGCGGAACCGTCCGAAGAGGACTGGGTGCGGGCGCCGTCCTGCGCCGCCTGCAACACCGCCCTGCACGCGGCGCGCGGCACCGAGGTGTGACACCGGCGCTCGCGGGAAACCCCCGTCGCGGAGATCCCGCGAGCACGGGGACGCACCGGAAGCCGCTAGCCCTCGACCCGCTCGCACGGCGGAACTCCCCGCCACAGCAACGAATACTCGGCCCGCAGCGCTGATTCCCCGACCAGCCGCGGGCCGGACCGACGCGGCGACCGAGAACCTGGTCGGCTTCTTCGTCAACACGCTGGTGCTGCGGACCGACGTGTCC
>NZ_JAIUKC010000082.1:0-29919 GCF_020177435.1 Saccharopolyspora sp. 7B
CTTTTTCGCATGTGGCGGAGCCACCTGCGAAAAAGATCCCGCAGCGAGAAGGCCGCTGAGGTTCCGCCACCCCACCCCCGCGCAACAGGGGAACGGGCAATTACCCGCTCAGAGGGCGGACAGGAGGTCTTCCACCAGGTCGTCGGGGTCCTCGATGCCGACGGACAACCGGACCAGCTCCGCGGGCACCTGCAGCACCGAACCGGCGGTGCTCGCGTGCGTCATCTTGCCGGGGTGCTCGATCAGCGACTCGACGCCGCCGAGCGACTCGGCGAGGGTGAACAACCGGGTCTTCGCGCATACCTCCAGCGCGGCCTGCTCGCCGTCCACGTGGGTGAACGAGATCATGCCGCCGAAGCCGTGCATCTGCTTGGCCGCGACCTCGTGGCCCAGGTGCTCGGGCAGGCCCGGGTAGTAGACCTTCGAGACCTTCGGGTGCTCGCGCAGCGCGGCGGCGATGCGCCCGGCGTTCGCGCTGTGCCGGTCCATCCGGGCCGCGAGCGTCTTCACCCCGCGCAGCGTCAGCCACGCGTCGAACGGACCCGGCACCGCACCGGCGGTGTTCTGCAGGAACGCCACCGAGCTCGCCAGCTCGTCGTCGGAGGTGAGCACCGCGCCTCCGACCACGTCGGAGTGGCCGCCGAGGTACTTGGTGGTGGAGTGCACCACCACGTCCGCGCCCAGCTCCAGCGGGCGCTGCAGGTACGGCGAGGCGAAGGTGTTGTCCACCACGAGCTTCACCCCGGCGTCCCGCGCGACCTGGGCCAACGCGGCGATGTCGGCGATGGTCAGCAGCGGGTTCGTGGGCGTCTCGACCCACAGCACCTTCGTCTCGGGCCGGACCGCCGCGCGCACCGCGTCCACGTCGGACACCGGCACCGGCGTGTACTGCACGCCCCACTCGGTGAGGACCTTGTCGATCAGCCGGAACGTGCCGCCGTAGGCGTCGTCCGGGATGATCACGTGGTCGCCGGGGCGCAGCGCGCCGCGCAGCACCGCGTCCGTGGCCGCCATCCCCGAGGAGAACGCCCTGCCGTGCTTGGCGCCCTCCAGCTCCGCGAGGCACTGCTCCAGCGCGGTGCGGGTGGGGTTGCCGGTGCGCGAGTACTCGTACCCGGCGCGCATCCCGCCCACGCCGTCCTGGGCGTAGGTCGAGGTCGCGTGGATGGGCACGATCACCGAACCGGTCGTCGGATCGGGTTGCTGTCCCGCGTGAATCGCGCGGGTGGCGAAGCCATCACTCATGCACCGCAGCGTACGGACCACACGGGCATCCGCCGTTCGGCAGGTGGCCGTCCCACTGGTGCCCGCGCACGACGACGGGCCACGACCGGGGGTGGTCGTGGCCCCCCGCGGCTGGATCAGCGGATCACCACTGCGGGGGCTGCTGCCCCGGCTGCTGCGGGTACCCACCGGGCTGCTGCCCGTACTGCGGGAGCTGGCCGTACGGGGGCTGTCCGGGCTGCGGCTGGCCGTAGGGCTGGCCGTACTGCGGCGGCTGGCCGTACGGCTGCTGGCCCGGCTGCGGCTGGCCGTACTGGGGCTGGCCGTACTGCGGCGGCTGGCCGTACGGCTGGCCCGGCTGCGGCTGCCCCGGCTGGCCGTACGGGTTCGGCTGCCCGAACTGCTGGCCGGGCTGGCCGTAGGGGTTCGGCTGGCCGTACGGGGGCTGGCCCGGCTGCGGCTGCCCGGGCTGGCCGAACTGCGGCTGGGCCGCGTACGGCTGTCCGGCGAAACCGGGCTGCGGGCCGCCCTCGGCGGCGGGCGCGGCGGCGATCCACTCGCGGGTGGCGGGCAGCACCGCCAGCACAGCAATGGCGATCGGGATGATCGCGCCGAAGATGTAGCCGATGAGCAGTGGCACGGTCGTGGCGAAAGCGATCGCGGTGATCAACGAGATCAACGCGGTGAGACCCGCTCCACCTGCGGTCAAGTACGGCCCGAGCTGCTGGCGCAGGATCAGGAACACACCGCCGACCGTCATCACGATCACGCCGAGGAGGCTCAGCAGCGCCAATCCGCCCGGGAACCCGATCCCTGGGATGAACATCCCGATGAGGGAGAAGAGCACGTTGAGCCCACCGAGGACGGCGGCCACCCAGCCGGTGACCTTGGCGAGCATGCCGTTCCCCGCCCCCGGCTGCCCGTAGCCACCCGGCCCGGCCTGCGGCGGCGGTGCGCCGAAGCCGGCCTGCGGCGCCGGGAACCCGCCACCGGGAGTACCGGCCTGCGGGGGCTGCTGCGGGAAGCCACCGGGCTGGCTCTGCGTGCCCGGCTGGCTGTACATCGGCTGCGGGGGCTGAGCCGACGGCGGCACCATCTGGGTAGCGGCCTCGCCGCCCTGCCCGGCGAGTCCCGGCTGCTCGTACATCGGCTGCGCGGGCTGCATCGACGGTGGCACGACCTGGGTGGAGTCCCCACCGGTCTGCTGCGGGCGCACCACCTGCGTGGCGTGCGCGGACGGCTGGTCCGCGGCCTGCTCCGTCTGCGCGGGGCGGACGACCTGAGTGGCGTCCGCGCCGGAGGACTGGTCGGTGGCCGGGGTCTGCGGGTCCAGCTGGGAACCGATCTTCGACTCGGCGGCCTGGGCCTCCGAGTCCGGTCCCTGCGGTTGCTGTCCCTGCTGACCGCCGTCCGGCGGCTGCGGAGAGCTCATCGGGTTTCCTGACCCCCTTGGGCGTGGAACGTGGATCTGCGGAGCGTGTTGATCGTGCACACGCTATCCGATGTGTCGCAGCGTAGCGGCCGTTCGTGACCAGAAGTCAACGTCCGGCGATGAAGGCGAGGACGTCCTGGCGCGTGACGACACCGGCCGGTTTGCCGCCGATGAGCACCATCGCCCCGTCCGCGTCGGTCAGCGCCGCCATCGCAGCGCTGACCTCCTCGCCTGCGCCGATGGTGGGCAGCGGCGGGGACATGTGCTGTTCGATGCGGTCGGCGAGCTGCGCGCGGCCGGCGAACAGCGCGTCCAGCAGGTCCCGTTCGTTCACCGCTCCGGCGATCTCGGCGACCATGACCGGCGGTTCCGCGTTGACGACCGGCATCTGGGACACGCCGAACTCGCGCAGGATCGCCACCGCCTCGGCGACGGTCTCGTTCGGGTGAACGTGGACGAGTTCGGGGAGGGTGCCGTCCTTGCGCAGCAGCACGTCCTTGATGGCGCCGCCCGCGTGGTCCGGGGACAGGAAACCGTACTTCGCCATCCACGAGTCGTTGAAGACCTTGCCCAGGTAGCCGCGGCCGCCGTCGGGCAGCAGCACCACGACCACGTCGTCCGGCCCGGTGCTCTCGGCGACGCGCAGCGCGGCGGCCGCCGCCATCCCGCAGGAACCGCCGACCAGCAGCGCCTCCTCCCGGGCGAGGGCGCGGGTCATGGTGAACGAGTCGGCGTCCGAGACGGGCACGATCTCGTCGCAGATGTTCCGGTCGTAGGTCGTCGGCCAGAAGTCCTCGCCGACGCCTTCCACGAGGTACGGCCGCCCGCCGCCTCCGGAGTACACGGAACCCTCCGGGTCCGCCCCGATGATCTTGACCTTGCCGCCGGAGACCTCCTTGAGGTACCGACCGATGCCGGAGATGGTGCCGCCGGTGCCGATGCCCGCCACGAAGTGCGTGATCCGGCCCTCGGTCTGCCGCCAGATCTCCGGGCCGGTGCTCGCGTAGTGCGACTCCGGGTTCGCGGGGTTGGCGTACTGGTTCGGCTTCCACGCGCCGTCGATCTCGGTGACCAGCCGGTCCGAGACGCTGTAGTACGACTCGGCGTGCTCCGGCGGCACCGCGGTCGGGCACACCACGACCTCGGCGCCGTAGGCCTCCAGCACGGCCCGCTTGTCCTCGCTGACCTTGTCCGGGCAGACGAACACGCAGCGGTAGCCCTTGCGCTGGGCCACCATCGCCAAGCCCACGCCGGTGTTGCCGGAGGTCGGCTCGACGATGGTGCCGCCCGGCTTCAGCTCGCCGGACTCCTCCGCCGCCTCCACCATGCGCAGCGCGATGCGGTCCTTGACGCTGCCGCCGGGGTTCAGGTATTCGACCTTCGCCAGCACCGGCGTCGAAGCCGATCCCGCCAGCGAGTTCAACCGCACCAGCGGGGTGTTGCCGACGAGGTCGATCACGTGCTCGACGTAGTCCACAGCGAGTCCCTTTCGCTCTCCGCGACGTTGTGCGGCTGAGCCTAAGCGGCGGTTTCCCGGCTCGTGGCGCACGGGTGGTCCCTGGGCGCGCCGCCCGGATCGCCCGAAGCGGCGGCCCGGTGGGAACGTTTTCCCGGCTGAGGGCGTATTCATGTACAGGACGAGAATTCGCGGAGCGTCGGTGTGGCGCGAGGAGGAGCGGGCATGGTCGGAACGCGGATGCTGCGGCTGGCACTGGTGGCGGCGGGAGCCGTCGGCGGGGTGTCCGGCGCCGCGTACGGCCTGCTCAACGGGCAGTCCTGGTACGCGCGCCGCGCGATCGGCGAGCCGACCGGGGTGCCGTTTCGCGCCGACGGGGTGCACCTGCCGGACGGCACCGGCCCTGTCGCCGCCTCCCCCACCGGTGAGTCCCCGCTCCTGTTCGCGGTGCTCGGGGACTCCTCGGCCGCCGGGCTCGGCGTGGACGCCCCCGACGAGCTGCCCGGGGTGCGCATCGCCCGCGGCGTCGCCGCCGAACTGGAGAACCCCGTCGAGCTGACCACCTACGCCATCGTGGGCTCCACCTCGCGGGACCTGGCCGCGCAGGTCGAGGCATCGCTCGTGGTGCCACCGCGGCTCGCCCTGATCATCATCGGCGCGAACGACGTGACCGCCCGGCAATCCGTGGCCGAATGCGCCGCGCTGCTCGGCGACGCGGTCGCCCGGCTGCGCGAAGCGGGTGTCGGCGTGGTCGTCGGCACCTGCCCCGACCTGGGGGCGATCCGGCCCATCCCGCAGCCGCTGCGGTCGGTGGCCTCCTCGTGGAGCCTCGCGCTGGGCCGCGCGCAACGGCACGCCGTGGAAGAAGCGGGCGGGTTCGCGGTGCCGCTGGCCGACCTGCTCTCCCCCGAATTCCTCACCCGCCCGCAGGAGCTGTTCAGCCCCGACCGGTTCCACCCGTCGGCCGCCGGGTACGAGGCCGCCGCCGGACTGCTGCTGCCCGCGCTGTGCTCGGCGATCGGCGAATGGCACGGGCCGCCGGTGCCGCAGCCACCGGTCCGCTCCTCCGCCGCCGAGGCCAGGCGCCCCACCAGCCGCGTCGTCGCCCGGCTGAACCAGCGCTTCGGCAGGCACCCCGGCAGCTGACCGGCCTGCCGACGGCGCTCCCACCGAGGTGCTGGTGACGGTCGTCTCAGCACGTCCCGGCCGGTGGCGGTCTTACAGTGGCGCGAGAAGTCGACCTCGCGGTCGGCGCCGCGACCCGTAGGCGAACGAAGGAGTTCCCGCATGCCCGAAGCAGTGATCGTGTCCGCCACGCGCTCGCCCATCGGCCGCGCAGGCAAGGGTTCCCTGGTCGATGTGCGCCCCGACGACCTCGCCGCGCAGATGGTGCGCGCCGCCCTGGACAAGGTGCCGGAACTGGACCCGGCGGAGATCGACGACCTGATGCTCGGCTGCGGTCTCCCCGGCGGCGAGCAGGGCTTCAACATGGGCCGCGTCGTCTCCGTCCTGCTCGGCTACGACCACCTGCCCGGCACCACCATCACCCGGTACTGCTCGTCGAGCCTGCAGACGACGCGGATGGCGCTGCACGCCATCAAGGCCGGTGAAGGCGACGTGTTCATCAGCGCCGGGGTGGAAGCCGTGTCCCGGTTCGCGAAGGGCAACTCGGACTCGCTCGACGACACGCAGAACCCCGTGTTCGCCGACGCCGAAGCCCGCACCAAGGCCACCGCCGAGCAGGGCGCCGACGAGTGGGTCGACCCGCGCGAGTTCGGCGAGGTGCCCGACGTCTACATCCCGATGGGCCAGACCGCGGAGAACCTGGCGCGCGCCAAGGGCATCGGCCGCGACGAGATGGACGAGTTCGGGGTGCGCTCGCAGAACCTCGCGGAGAAGGCCATCGCCGACGGCTTCTGGGCCCGCGAGATCACCCCCGTCACCACGCCGTCCGGCACCATCGTCGACACCGACGACGGGCCGCGCGCCGGGGTCACCAAGGAAGCAGTGTCCGGTCTCAAGCCGGTGTTCCGCCCCGACGGCCGGATCACCGCGGGCAACTGCTGCTCGCTCAACGACGGCGCCGCCGCGCTCGTCGTCATGAGCGATGTGAAGGCCAAGCAGCTCGGCCTCACCCCGCTCGCCCGCGTCGTCTCCACCGGCGTGTCCGGGCTGTCCCCCGAGATCATGGGCCTCGGGCCGGTGGAGGCGTCCCAGCAGGCGCTGCGGCGGGCCGGGCTCGGCATCGGGGACATCGACCTGGTGGAGATCAACGAGGCGTTCGCCGCGCAGGTCATCCCGTCCTACCAGGACCTGGGCATCCCGCTGGAGAAGCTGAACGTCAACGGCGGCGCCATCGCGGTGGGCCACCCGTTCGGCATGACCGGTGCGCGCATCACCACCACGCTGATCAACTCGCTGCAGTGGCACGACAAGCAGTTCGGCCTGGAGACGATGTGCGTGGGTGGGGGACAAGGCATGGCCATGGTCCTCGAGCGGCTGAGCTGAGACTGTTGTCTCGCTCGTTCTGCTGAGCGGGGTGGGTGGCGGAACCTCAGCGGTCGGGCCGGTTGCTCAGGTGGTCGTTGTTCAGCGGCTTCGCCGCTGACGGGATGAAGGCATGGGAAAGGGCCTCTCTCCTTGTGGAGGGAGGCCCTTTCTCGTCCTGGTGCTAGTCGTTCTGGAAGTACGACAGCAGTCGCAGGATCTCCAGGTACAGCCAGACCAGGGTGGTCATCAGGCCGAAGGCCACGTACCAGGCGAACTTGGCGTCCACCCCGCTCTTGATGGCCTTGTCGGCGGCGTCGAAGTCCAGCAGGAAGCTGAACGCGGCGATGCCGATGCACACCAGGCTGAACACGATGGCGAGCGGCCCGCCGTCGCGCAGCCCCAGCCCGCCGGCGGTGAAGAAGCCGGCGACCAGGTTCAGCAGCATCAGGATCGCCACACCGGCCGCCGCGCCGATGATCCACTTGGTCAGCTTCGGCGTGACTCGGATGGCGCCGGTCTTGTAGACCACGAGCATGGCCGCGAACACGCCCATGGTGCCCGCGATGGCCTGCATGATGATCCCGGAGCCACCGCCGCCGGTGAAGTTGTCGACCGCACCGCCGATGACGTAGCTGATGCCACCGAGGAACACGCCCTCGACCGCCGCGTAGGCGATCACGAGGGCGGGGCTGACCTTCTTCTTGAAGATGATGACCAGCGACAGCACCAGACCGATGATCGCCGCGGGCAGCGCGAGCGCGTACAGGCCGGAGACGTAGGTCGCCGCACCGGTCGCGATGGTCAGCGCGAGCGTGATCGCCGTCTTGGTGACCACGTCGTCGATGGTCATCGGACGCGTCGCCTGCGGCGGCGCGGCCGGTGCCTGGCCGGGCGCGCCGAAGCCGCCTTGGCCGTGGTTGAAGTTCGCGTACCCGCCGTTGCTCGGCAGGTTCTTGAACGCTGGGTTGCTCGTAGTGCGCAACTCGTCCTCCTGGGCGTGCTTTGCGCCGTCTCCGGTACAACGACCGAAGCTGCCGGTCGGTTCCCTGCGGGTAAAGCAGACTTTACCCCCGCCGCGACGGGCGGCTCCGCCCCCGGTTTCCGCGCCCGCCCGCGCGCGGCCAACTGGCGAAAACCCGGTCACGGAACGTCGCAACCTTTCACAGGTGTCGCCGCGCGTGCCTGGTCGGCTCGTGAACGGGTGTTGCGCTGCGACCGAACGAGTGAGGACCGGCGGAATCCGGCTGGGAAAAACGCGGCGCGTCATGGCCGCGAATAGATCGGTTGGCCCCTTGTGGCCACCCTGCGTGATCGGAAGGATGCGGCTCGGGTGTCCGTGTGCCGTGTCGGGGGCTTTCGCACCCGGTCCGCACCACATCGCGGTGGTGCGCGCCGGAGAGCAAGCACGCCGACGCCCTGATCTCCCAGACCGAGACTGGAGCATGCATGCGCACGTTCAGGAAGTTGATCACAGCGGCGGTGGGTTCCGCTGTGCTCGCCGGCAGCGGACTGCTGGCGACCACGGGAACGGCCATCGCCGCGCCGGAGGAAGGGATAGGCCACGAGACGACACCGGGACAGCCCTACGCGGGCATCGAGCGCGACCGGGACTGGCTCGGCTCCTACATCGTCGGCGACAAGCAGGTGTGGTGCGTCCGGTTCGCGCTGAAGGCGCCGGACACCGGCGAGCAGTACGAGCCGGGCGACGAACTGCTCACCAAGTGGGGTGACCCGCTACCGGACGACGTGGCGGCGAACATCTCCTACCTGCTGCTGCGCTACGGCAACACGCAGGACGCGGACGAGGCGGCGGCGCTCGCGCACCTGCTGCACTCGTGGACCTCCGCGCCCCGCGACCCCAGCGACCTCGACCCGGGCAAGCCGTTCCAGGAGATCGGCTACGACATCGACTTCCAGCTCGGCAAGCTGCCGCAGGGGGCCAAGGACGCCGTGGAGCAGCTGCGCGGGGACGCGGAGAAGAACCGCGGACCGTGGGAGGCCTCGCTGACCGCTCCCGAGCAGGAGCAGGTCATCGGTGAGGCCGCCGACTGGACCGTCACCGTCGAGCACCCGGACGGCACCGGCGTCACCGGCGTCCCGGTGAAGATCACCGCCACCGACGCCGAGGTCGAAGGCCTCGACGAGGACGGCACGATCACCACGCCGGACAGCGGCGACCCGCTCACCCTGAAGGTGACGCCCACCGGGCCGAATCCGAAGGTCGAAGGGGAGCTGTCCACCCCCGCCGAACGCCCCTACGTGCAGCAGGCCGTCGAGAACCCGGACGGTGTGCAGCGCGTGGTGTCCACCGGCGGGGAGGACCAGGTCAAGGTCGAGGACGTCACCACCGCGGTCACCGCGCCCGGCAAGGTCGCCGTCGGCAAGATCGACGAGGAGAGCGGCGCGGGCATCGCCGGTGTCGCGCTGCGGGTCAGCCTGCCCGACGGCAAGCCGGCGCTGAAGCAGGACGGCACCGAGCTCACCGGTCCCGACGGGCAGCCCGCCGTGGTCACCACCGGCGACCAGGGCACGGTCGAGATCGCGGACCTGCGCACCCCGCAAGAGATCATGATCACCGAGGTGGCGCCCGCGAAGGGCTACGAGGAGGCCTTCGACGCGGCGAACCCGCCGTCGGTCGCGGGCACCGTCGAACCCGGCGGCACGCTGGCGCTCACCGTGACGAACAAGGCCAACACCCCCACCGTGCCGATCTTCATCCCGGCCGGTGACCCGGGCACCAGCGGTGGCGTGGTGGAGCTGAGCGCCGTCGGTGGCGACGGTGCCGTCTCCCCCGGCCTGCTGGGTCTGGGTGCGCTGGCGCTCACCGGGACCGCGGTCGCCGGTGGCGTGGCGTGGCGCAAGCGGCTCGCGACGGCGGGTGAGCGTTGACCGCGCCGAAGCGGCGCCTGATCACGCTGGCCCTGGCCGGCGTGGTCGCGCTCGTCGCGGTGGTGGCCGTCGTGACGGGCATGGTGCTGCGCACCGAGGAACCGGCCGCGGCGCCCCGGGCGGCCGCGGTCGAGCCGGCACCCGCGCCCGTGCAGGCCGCGGACCTGCCGCCGCAACCGGTGCACGTCCCGGCGGGGCAACCACCGGGAACCGTCCGGCTACCGCAGGGCGGCCAGGCGGAGCTGGTGCGCAAGGAGCTCGACCGCAGCGGCACCCTCCCGGTGCCGGACGGCGTCGACGAAGCCACGTGGTGGGGTGCCGGGCTGGACTCCCCGAAGGGCGCGACGGTGCTGGCCGGGCACGTGAACTGGAAGGGAGCGGTCGGCCCGTTCGAAGAGCTGTGGGACTCCGCCCCCGACCAGCTGGTGACCGTCGTCGACGACGACGGGGCGGAGCACCGCTACCAGGTCTCCGAGATCGTCACGCTGTCCAAGGAGGAACTGCCCGCCCGCGCCGCCGAGCTGTTCGGCCAGGGCGGCGAACACCGGCTCGTGCTGGTCACCTGCGGTGGCCGGTACGTGGGCGGTGACCTCGGCTACGACGAGAACCGGATCGTGGTGGCCACCCCGGCCTGATCGAGGCCGGTGCTACGACGAGAGCGGGGTTCCCACTTCGGGAACCCCGCTCTTCGTTCGTCCAGGACCGGCCCGGCTAGCGCCGCTTCTTCTGGCCCTTCTTCGCCGAAGCCGCCTGCTTGCCCGGTCGCTTCTTCTGCTGCGGGCGCCGGTTGCCACCGCCCCCGCCGGAGTTCGCGGTGGCCTTGGCGCCGTTCACGGCGGTGGCCGAGGCGGCCGAGTCCTCGCCGCCGGACTCGCTGTCGGCGGTCTCCTCCGCCTTCTTCACCTGGCCGGGCTTCTGCCCCGGCTTCGGCCGCGGCGCGTCCTTCTTCGCCGCCAGCTCCTTCTGCTTCTCCCGCTCCTGCTCGCGGTCGATCTTGTTGCTCAGGAAGTGCTGCTGGCCCAGCGTCCAGATGTTGTTCGCCATGAAGTACAGGACGATCGCGATCGGCAGCACCCAGCCGGAGAACAACGTGCCGACCGGCGCGACGTACATCATGAACTTGCCCATCATGGCCGTCTGCGGGTTGGCCATCGAGGCGTCTGTCTGGCGCTTCATCGACATGCGCATCGTGGTGAACGTCGCGATGGACGCGATCACCATCAGCGGCAGGCCGACCGCGATCATGTTCAGCCGCGTGGTGCCGAAGGCTTCGAGGACCGCGGCGGGCTGGCTCAGCCAGTTGCCGAGCTTCGCGCCGAAGATGTCGGCGTTGATGAACGACTCGACCCCGGCGCGGTCGAAGATGTAGTTGCTCTGCGCCTGCGGCGTGAACCCGCGCAGCACGTGGAACAGGCTCAGGAACACCGGGATCTGCAGCAGAGCAGGAAGGCAGCCGCCGATCGGGTTCACCCCGTGCTCGGACTGCAGCTTCTGCATCTCCTGCGCCATGCGCTGCTTGTCGTTCTTGTACTTCTCCCGCAGCTTCTGGATCTGCGGGGAGAACTTCGCCATCTTCCGGCCGGCGCGCATCTGGCTGATCGCCGGCTTGAGCAGCACCACGCGCAGCGTGAACACCAGGAAGAACACCGACAAGGCCCAGGCGAACCCGTTGTCCGGCCCCAGCACGGTGCCGAAAACCCTGTGCCAGAACCACAAGATGGCCGACACGGGATAGAGGATAAAGTCGAACACTCAACCACTCCTGGTCATCGCCCGGCGATCGTCCCGGGCCCGCTCGCACGGCCGCGCCCGCCCTGTGCGCACCGGCCTCAGCCCTACCAGGGTGCCATGCCCGACGACCCGGTCGAGGCGGGGCGGGGTATTACCACGGAGGGTGATGGCGCGGTCGCGGAACGTCCGGCGCGAGCCGCGTGCGACCGATCTCGTCGCGCGAACCTCGGCACCACGCCGGGATGGCGCCGGATCGAGCGGCAGCGCCGCACGCAGGGCGAGGTCCGCGGGCGGCCCCGGAAGCTGATCCGGGACCGCCCCGCTCACTCCTCTTCCAGCACGTCCAGGAGTGACCGGCCGTACTTGGCCAGCTTGTTCTGGCCCACGCCGCTGATCGCACCCAGCTCGTCGAGCGTGGCCGGGCGCTGGGCCGCGACCTGGCGCAGCACCGCGTCGTGGAAGATCACGTAGGCGGGCACGCCCTGCTCCTTCGCGGTGGCCGCGCGCCAGGCGCGGAGGCGCTCGAAGAGCGGGGCCGCCTCGGCGGGCAGCTCGACCTGCTCGGACTTGCGGGCCTTGGCCTGCTTCGGCTCCTTCGCGGCCTTCTCCGGCTCGCGCCGCAACCGCACCTCGCGCTCCCGGGACAGCACCGCGCCGCTCGCCTCGGTGAGCACCAGCGTGCCGTAGTCGCCCTCCACCGCCAGCAGGCCCTGGGCCAGCAGCTGGCGCACCACGCCCCGCCACTCCGCTTCCTTCAGATCCGCGCCGACGCCGAACACGGTGAGCTCGTCGTGCCGGAACTGCTGGACCTTGTCGTTGCGCTTGCCGAGCAGGATGTCCACGACGTGCCCCGCGCCGAACTTCTGCCGACGCTCGTGCAGCAGCCGGTACACCGTGGAGAGCAGCTTCTGCGCGGCGATCGTGCCGTCCCAGGACTCCGGCGGGTTCAGGCAGGTGTCGCAGTTGCCGCAGGGCTCCCCGTCCTGGCCGAAGTAGGCCAGCAGCTGCACCCGGCGGCACTCCACCGTCTCGCACAGCGCGAGCATCGAATCCAGGTGCGCGCCCAGCCGCCTGCGGTGCGCGTCGTCGCCCTCGGAGTTGTTGATCATCTTGCGCTGCTGGACGACGTCCTGCAGCCCGTAGGCCAGCCACGCGGTGGACGGCAGCCCGTCACGGCCCGCACGGCCCGTCTCCTGGTAGTAGCCCTCCACCGACTTGGGCAGGTCCAGGTGCGCCACGAACCGCACGTCCGGCTTGTCGATGCCCATCCCGAACGCGATGGTCGCCACCACCACCAGCCCGTCCTCGCGCAGGAACCTCGACTGGTGCGCCGCGCGCGTCTCCGCGTCCAGGCCCGCGTGGTACGGCACCGCCGGGATGCCGTTCTGGCTGAGGAAGTCGGCGGTCTTCTCCACCGACGACCGGGACAGGCAGTAGACGATGCCCGCGTCCCCGGGGTGCTCGGTGCGCAGCAGGTTCAGCAGCTGCCGCTTCGGATCGCTCTTGCCGACGATGCGGTACTGGATGTTCGGGCGGTCGAAGCTCGCCACGAAGTGCCGCGCCCGCGTCAGGTCCAGCCGGGTCGCGATCTCCCCGCGGGTGGCCTCGGTGGCGGTCGCGGTCAGCGCGATCCGCGGCACGTCCGGCCAGCGCTCGTGCAGCATCGACAGCGCCAGGTAGTCCGGCCGGAAGTCGTGGCCCCACTGCGCCACGCAGTGCGCCTCGTCGATCGCGAACAGCGAGATGTCGCCCTCGTCCAGCAAGGACAACGTGGATTCGACGCGCAGCCGCTCCGGCGCCAGGTACAGCAGGTCCAGTTCGCCGTTCAGGAACGCGGCCTCCACGGCGCGGCGCTGCCCGGCGTCCTGCGTCGAGTTGAGGAACCCGGCGCGCACCCCGAGCTCGGTCAGCGCGTCCACCTGGTCCTGCATCAGCGCGATCAGCGGCGAGACGACGATGCCCACGCCGTCGCGGACCAGCGACGGAACCTGGTAGCACAACGACTTCCCGCCACCGGTCGGCATCAGCACCAACGCGTCACCGCCGCCGACGACGTGCTCGACGATGTCCTGCTGCGGGCCCCGGAACGAGTCGTAGCCGAAGACGCGGTGCAGCACCTCCAGCGCGTCGGGCGCGGCAGGTTCGGCGACGGGACTGCTCTGCGCGGAAGTCACCGGGCGATTCTACGGAGCCGCCACGACACCGGTCCGGCCCATCGCGCCTCGGTGTGTCGGCCCGGGCCGCGCCTCGCGCACCGCGGACCGGGCCACCGAAGTCGATCAGCGGGCGAAGTCGGGAAGCCGCTCCGCCACCCGCTCCGGGCTCGGCATCTCGGCGATCTCCGCGGCCACCCGGCGAGCGACGCGGCGGTGCGGCGAATCGCCCAGCAGCGCCGCGGCCGCGGTCCGCACCGACTCGGCGGTGACCTCCGCGCCGAGCAGCTGCTCACCACCACCCGCGGTGGTGATCGTCTCGGCGTTGCCGAACTGGTCGGCGCCCTGCGGCAGAAACAGCTGCGGCAACCCGGCCCCGAGCGCGGCCAGCGTCGTTCCGCTGCCGCCGTGGTGCACCACCAGGTCCACGTGCTCCAGCAGCTCCGCCTGCGGCACCCACTCGTGCACCGAGACGTTCGGCGGGAGCTCGCCCAACGCCCCCGCCTGCACGCTCGGCCCCGCCGCGACCAGCACGTCCACCTCCAGCGCGGCCAGCCCGTCGACCGCGGACCGCAGCACCGCCGCGTCACCGAAACCGGTGCCCAGGGTCAGGTACACCAGCGGCCGCGACCGCTCCGCCACCGCCTCCGGCGGCAGTGCGCCGGACGGCGCGAACGGGACGGGACGCAGCGGGAAGCGCGCCACCGATTCGAGGAATTCCGCCGGTTGCAGCGAAGCCGGGAAGATGTCCAGGAACGGATTTCCCAAGGTGCGCAGGTCGCCCTCCGGAAGTTCGATACCGGCGTCCGCCGCCACCGAGCGCAGCGCAGGGTCGAAACCCGCGTAGTTCGCCGGGGACTGGCGTCCGAAACCGTGGCACACGCCGGGAATTCCCGCTTCCCGCGCGGCCAGCCCTGCACCGTGGTTGCCCGCTTCGTGCACCACCAGGTCGGGCTTGAACTCGGTAAGCACCGGACGCAGGTCGGCCAGGTAGCGGCGCGGCAGCTCGGCGCCGAACACGCGAGAGACCAGCCGCGACCATTCCTCGGAACCCGGCTGCGGACGGTTCGACGGCTCGACCCCGGCCGCGGCGAAACCGGCTCCGATCGGCACGCCCACCGCGGCGAAGCGCAGTCCGAGCTCCTCGATCGTGCCGCGGAACGGGTCGCCGGTGGCGAACAGGACGTCGTGGCCGTGCGCACGCGCGGCCCGCGCCAGCGGGATCAGCGGATACAGGTGGCCGTGGCCGGAAAGGCTGGAGAAGACGATTCGCACGTGCTCGACGGTAATCGTCGGACACCGGTTCTCGCCGGTGGATTTCTACCGCGCACGCCGCGATATGGGCGATTTCCCCCGAAAACGACCGATCGGCTCGATTCGAGCCGGGGTGACCGCAGCCCTCCTGCCGCGATCACCCGGCCCCCAGTTGATGTTCTTCAGCGCGGGACCGCCCGCGCGCTCAGGTCGCGGTTCCGGATTCCCGCGACGGGAGGTGCACCAGGATCAGGCCGATCGCGGCGATGATCAAGTTCTGCAGCGCGGCCTGCAACCCGTTCCACTTCTCGGACTGCCACATCATGAACCACTCACCACCGATCACGATGAAACCGCCGCCGAACAGCAGCACCTCCAGCAGCCAGCCCGCCGACGCCAGCCGGCGCGCGAGCTCCGCGCGCCGCGCATCCGCGTGCGACCGGAGCCACATGACGAGTGCGGCGACGAGCACCACCGTGATCAGCACTTCCCAGCCGATGACCACGAGGTACGCGGTCGTCGACAAACCGGGATGCGTGATCGACCGCCACATCGTGTCCGGTGAATTGAACGTCGTGTCCATTGCGAACACGTGCTGCACGAACGCCGCGTTCGTCCCGAAATCCGTGATGTTCCCGAAGGCGACCAGCCCCATCTGCGCAGCGGTGATGGCGACCAACACCGTGATCACCGCGCGCAGACTCCCCAACGTTGCCAGAAGACGCATGCGGCGGACTGTACGCAAGCGGCGGTGTCGAGACCGCTTGCGTGCCGCATTCGCAATAATCCGGATCAGAGCACGACACCACGACGGCACCAGGGAAGGAGTCCCATGCGGGTGTGCCTCGTCTCGCACCGCCTGGGCGGATTCGACGGCGTGAGCATCGAGGCCGCCAAGTGGGCGGCCGGGTTCCGCGCGCTCGGCCACCAGGTCACCCGGGCCGCCGGCCACTTCGTCGACCGGGAACCCGGCGACGTCGAGGTGACCGGCATGTGGGCGGACCGCCCCGGTGGTGATCCACCGCCGGTGGACCACGCGACGATCCGACGCCTCTGCGCCGAGCACGACCTGCTGGTGCTGGACAACGCCGGATCGCTGTGGAGCGCCCCGGACGCCTCCACCGCATGGGAGCGGCACGCGCTGGACACCGGGACACCGGTGCTGCTGCGCCACCACGACCCCGCCTGGCAGGGCACCCCGCTGCGCGTCGTGCACGGAGACGCGGTGCCGCTGCACCACCCCGCGCACCTGCACGTGCTGATCAACGAGCGCACCGCGGGCGAGTTCGCCGCCCGCTGGCCCGAACTGCGGCGGACGGGCGCGCTGCGCGTCGTGCACAACCGGGTGCACGTCGACCGGCTCACCGGCGGCGACCGCGACCGCACCCGAACCCGGCTCGGCGTGGCACCGGACGAGGTGCTCATGCTGCACCCGGCGCGGGCCGAAGGCGCGAACAAGAACATCCCCGGCGCGGTCCGGATCGCCGCCGAGCTGCGGGAACGGCTCGGCCGGCCGGTGCGCTACTGGCTCACCGACGACGCGCCCGCGCCCGCCGGACCGGTGGCGGAGGCGCTGGCCACCGCGCCCGCACCGCTGCGCGGGCACGTCGCCGAGCAGGCCGACATGTACGCCGCCGCCGACCTGGTGCTGCTGCCCTCCACCTGGGAGGGCTGGGGACTGCCGGTCGCCGAGGCCGCCGCCGCCCGACGGCTCGTCGTGGCCGGTCCCTACCCGGTGCTCGACGAGCTCCGCGCCCTCGGCCTGCACGTCCCCGGGCCGGACGCGGTGGGCGAGGTCGCGGCGCTGCTGCGCGACCCCGACTCGGCCGCCGAGCTGCTCACCGCGAACCACCGCGCCGTGCGCGAGCACCTCGACGCGGCGGTACTGCCCGCGGTGCTGGCCGAACTCGCCGACCTCGCCCGGCACCGCTGATCGACGGCCGCAGCCGAGGAGCCCCGCCGCACATGCCCGAGATCTTCGTCGTGCACCGCCGCGACCCGCACAACATCGGCGACATGGCCTGTCCGCCGTCCGACCACGTCGAGCACTTCCCGTGGCTGGCGGACGCCACCACCATCGACATCGAGCACGACGTCCCGCGCTACGCGGACCGCTTGCGCCACGCCCACGTCATCTACGGCGGTGGCGGGCTCCTCGGCACCGGGTTCTTCGACCGGCAGCTCGACCACCTGCTGTCGCTGCGCCCGCCGAAGCTCGTCGTCTGGGGAGCCGGGCACAACAACAACGAGCGGCACTCGATCGAGGAGCTCCAGGTCCTGGACCGGTTCGACCTGGTCGGGCTGCGCGACCGCCCGGACCCCGGGGGCCGCGAGTGGGTGCCGTGCACGAGCGCCTTGCTGCCGGAACTCGACGATCCGGGCGAACCTCGCCACGAGGTCGTCGCCTACCGGCACCGCGACCGGAAGCTGCCGTTCCCCGCCGACCTCGCCGAGTTCCCGATGCTCACCAACGGGCACCACGACCTCGGCGAGACGCTGGACTTCCTCGCGTCCGGCGAGGTGGTGGTGACGAACTCGTACCACGGCGCCTACTGGGCGACCTTGCTGGGACGGCGCGTCGTGGTCGTCGACCCGTTCGCGTCGAAGTTCCACGGGTTCCGCCACCGCGTGCCCGTGGTCGACGGCCGCGACTGGCGCACCGCGCTCGCCGACACCCGCACCTACCCGGACGCGCTACGGGAGTGCCGGGCGGCGGTGCTCGGCTTCGGCGACCGGGTGCGGGAGCTGTTCGGCCGCTGATCGCCGCGCCGCGGCCCCGCGGTCAGGGGCAGGGCGGCGAGTACGGGGT
The DNA here is from genome assembly GCF_020177435.1 of Saccharopolyspora sp. 7B. Taxonomy (NCBI): domain Bacteria; kingdom Bacillati; phylum Actinomycetota; class Actinomycetes; order Pseudonocardiales; family Pseudonocardiaceae; genus Saccharopolyspora; species Saccharopolyspora sp. 7B. The sequence goes on from NZ_JAIUKC010000082.1 coordinate 17,439, forward strand.
CTGCGGAATGGTCTGCTCCCACTGCGCGCGCGGCAGCACCCCGCGGGTGGTGGCGCAGATCCGGTCGATCGCGTACTGCTCGTCCAAGTCCCACAGCTGCGCGGTGTTGTCGCCGCTGGACGTGGCGAAGGTGCGGCCGTCCGGGCTGAACGACACCGTGTTCACCGCGGCCTGGTGCTCGGCGACGCTGTTGCCGATCGGCGACGGCCGCTGCGGGTCCGACACGTCCCACAACCGGACGGTGCGGTCTTCGCCCGCGGTGGCCAGCGTCTCGCCGTCCGGGCTGAACACCGCGGTCTTGACGATCTGGGTGTGCCCGATCAGCGGGTTCGCCCGCAGCCGGGGCGCGGCCGGGTCCGAGACGTCCCACAGCCGGACCGCCTTGTCCTGGCCCGCGGTGGCGATCGTGTTCCCGTCCGGGCTGAAGCTCGCCGTGTAGGTCTCCGTGTCGCCCGTGTCCAGCGGTTTCCCCACCAGCTTCGCGTGCGCGCGGTCGGAGACGTCCCACATCCGGACGGTGCCGTCGCTGCTCGCCGTCGCCAGCAGGCGGCCGTCCGGGCTGAAGTTCGCCTCGTTGATGTAGCCGCGGTGGCCGGTCAGCGGCCCGCCCACCCGCACCGGGTTCTCGGGATCGGCGACGTTCCACAACTGCACGCTGTGGTCGTCGTCGCAGGTCACCAACGTCCGCCCGTCCGGGCTGAACTCCACCTCGCCCGCGTAGCGGGTGTTGACCTTGAACGACCGCCCGAGCGGTTTCGGGGCCGACCGGTCCCGCATGTCCCACAACCGCACCGTGCCGGAGCCCCCGCCGGTGGCCAGGATGCGCCCGTCCGGTCTGAACGCCGCCGCGTACACCGACCCGACCGGGCCGTCGTAGACCTCCAGCGGACCGGCCACCTGGCGCGGCACCCGGGTGGAGACGTCCCACACCCGCATCGTGTGGTCGTCGCCCGCGGTGATCAACGTTCGCCCGTCCGGGCTGAACAGCGCGGTGTTCACGCGCGCGGTGTGCCCGGACAGGATCCGTTCCGGCAGCGACCACAGCCGCACCGTGCCGTCGTCCGCTCCGGTCGCCAGGGTGGCGCCGTCCGGGCTGAACCCGACCGCGAACACGGTGCTGCTGCCCGAGCTGAGGCTCTGCCCCAGCCGGGTCGCGTTCGCCGGGTCGGTCACGTTCCACAGCAGCGCCGAGCTGTCCGCGCTGCCCGAGGCCAGCGTGCGGCCATCGGGGCTGAACTTCACCGACCACACCGGGGCGTTGTGCCCGATGAGCGCGGGTCCGAGCTGCTCGGCGCGGGCCGGGTCGTGCACGTCCCACAGCCGGATCGTCTTGTCCGAGCTGCCGGAGGCGAGCGTCCGGCCGTCCGGGCTGAACGCCACCGTGTGCATGCCCCCGGTGTGCCCGGTCAGCGGCTGCCCCAGCGGCGTCGGGCGGGCCGGGTCCGCCACGTTCCACAGCCGGACGGTCCGGTCGTCACCGCTGGTCGCCAGCGTGCGGCCGTCCGGGGTGAACGCCAGGGTGCGGACCTGCGCGAAGTGCCCGGTCAGCGGATCGCCCCACGGCACCGGCCGGGCGGGGTCGGTCACGTTCCACAGCCGGGCGGTCCGGTCCTCGTTGGCGGTGGCCAGCGTGCGGCCGTCGGGGCTGAACGCGAGCAGGTAGATGGTGCCGTCGGTGCCGCCGATCGGCGGGCCCAGCGACTCCGGCCGAGCCGGGTCGGACACGTCGTAGAGCCGCACCAGGTGGTCGTCGCCCGCCGCCGCGAGGGTACGGCCGTCGGGGCTGAACACGGCCGAGGTGACCCAGCTGCCGAACCCGGTCAGCGGCTTGCCCAGCTGCTTCGGGTGCATCCGGTCGGAGACGTCCCACAGCCGCACGGTCTCGTCGTAGCTGGCGGTGGCGAGCGTGCGCCCGTCCGGGCTGAACGTGGTCAGGTACACCGGCCCTTCGTGCCCGCGCACCGGCATGCTCAACGGCGAGTTCTGGGTGGACAGCAGCCGCGTGTACACGCCCTCGTCGTCCGGCCGCAGCCGCTCGGCCACCAGGTTCAGCTTGGCCGCGGCGGAGGGGTCTCCGGCCTGCAGCCGGTCGGCCTGCGCCAGCACCTGTCGGAACTCGGCGTCGTCCCGTTCCCGCACGGCGAGCACGGCCGCCACGGCGGCGACCGCGGCGAACACGCACACCGCGGCCGCCGTGCCGCGCCGGAACCACCCGGCCCGGCGCCGGTGCCGCATCGACGCGTGGAGGAACTCGTGGCTGATCGGCGCCAGTTCCGCCGAACCGACCTGGTCAGCCCAGTGCTGGGCCGTTTCCAGCCGCGCCCCGCGGTACAGCAGCGAAGGGTCCCGGTCCTCCTGCCGCCACGACTCGGCGTCCCGTTCCAGCCGCTGCCGGGCGAGGTTGCCCGCCCGGTCCTGGTCGATCCAGCTGCGCAGCCGGGGCCACGCGTACAGCAGGGCTTCGTGGCTGATCTCGGCCGAGTCGGCGTCCAAGGTGACCAGCCGCGCCGTGGTGAGCACGTTCAGCGCCCGTGCCGCGGCGTCGCGGTGTTCGGCGTGCTCGACGATCTCGGTGTAGGTGGCGCGCCTGCGGGTGTCCTGGGTGTCCTCGCCGACGTGCACCAGCCGCAGCAGCACCTGCCGCGCCGCGGCCTGCCCGCCTTCGGCGAGTTCCGCCCACGCGCGTTCCGCGGTGGCCGCCACCGCGCCCTGGATGCCGCCTGCCGCGCGGTAACCGGCGATGGTGAGCTTCCCCGACTGCCTGCGCTGCCAGGTGACCATCAGCGCGTGCGAGAGCAGCGGCAGCGCACCGGCGTCGTAGGCCCGCTGGGACGGTTTGCCGTACGCGCGGCCGACGCTGACCCCGAGGTCGCGCAGCAGCACGTCCACCAGGCCCGGTTCGATCTGCAGCCCGGTCGCCTTCGCCGGCCCGGTGATGGCCTTCCGCAGCTCGGCGACGGTCATCGCGCCCAGGACCATCTGCCGGTGCTGGAGCGCTTCGGCGAGTTCCGGGAAGTCCAGGCAGCGGGCGTAGAAGTCGGCCCGCAAGCCCAGCACCACCAGCCCCGGCGGGGTGCCGCCCGCGAATCCCGTCGTGCAGCAGGCGTTGAGCACCTGGACGAACAGCGCTCGCGCGCGCTCGTCCCGGCACATCGTGAACGCCTCCTCGAACTGGTCCACCACCAGCACCAGCCGCGCTTCGTCGCCGGCGGCGCGGCGCACGTGCGCGGCGACGGCGTCCCGGACCGACTCGGCGAAGCGGAACTCCGCTTCGGCATCCCGGTCCTCCGAGCCCGGGTCCTCCACGTCCTCGGCGCACCGGTCCGCTGCGCCCGGTGCGGCACCTCGGCGGTCGGCGGTGGCGAGGACCTCGTTGAGCTCGGGGATCAGCTCGGTGAGCGCGCGGAGCGGGTCCTCCCCCGGGGTGGTGGTGCGGACCGGCCACGTCGAGGAGCCCTGCTCGGCCAACGCCCCTCCGGTGAGCGCGGGGAGCAGGCCGGCGCCCAGCAGCGAGGACTTCCCGGCACCGGAGGCACCGACCAGCATCGTGATGCCGCCTTCGTCGGCAGCGGCGGCGAGGCGTTCCACCAGCGTGGTCGTCGCGCGCTCCCGCCCGAAGAACCAACCGGACTCCTCCTGCCCGAACGCGGCCAGCCCGCGGTAGGGGCACAGCCCTCCGTCGACGGGAGGGGTCTCGGCGGCATCGCTCTCCTCCGCGGCGGGTGCCGGGTCGGGAGCGCTCAGCGGGCTGGTGAGCGCTTCTTCCCAACGGGCCCGCCAGGCCGACAGGTCGTACAGTCCTTCCACCGGAGGTTGCGGTTGGTGCTTGCGGGCCTCGCCGATGAGGATTTCGAGCACCACGGAGAGCGCGGCGAACCGGGCGGGCACGTTGCGCCCGCGCCGCCAGTCGCTGATCCGCTGAGCGGTGGACCGGATCGGCCTGCCGCGCTCGTCGAGCCGCCGGGCCCGCTCCACGGCGTCGGCCACCCGCTTCAGCGGAGGGTCGCCCGCGGTCACGTACAGCAGCGCGAACCGTTCCGCGAACAGCGCCCGCACGCCGGTGCCCGTCGCCGAAGCCCCCGCTTTCCGGTCCGTCATCCCCGTCCTCCTCCGGTCCGGATCCGGACCGGAAAATCCGGTACCCGCCGTTGAGCAGGTACTTCACCACGCTCCGGACGCGGGCCAGCACACATCCACGCCGTCGCCTGCCATGCTCTGACACGGGCTGCGCCGAACGGGCCACGGACGGTCGATGCGCGCGAACCGACCGAACGGTCCGGACAGCAGCCGAGTGGCGGTAGGTGTGCCGCTGAGGTGACTGGGGGTTTCGTCAGCGGCACACCGCACCACCTGGCTTCCGCCGGCAGCAAGCGGAATCCGGTCCGTCACACCGCACCGGAATCGAGAACCACCGAGCGATCACGAGAGTACGCGGAAACACCCCGACCACTCATGGTGGTCGGGGAAATCCGCGTCTTCGTGATGTCCTGAGCACGGCTCCGCCGGGCGTCCGGTGCGAATGGGCTCGGTCCGCTCCACGGGGAATCGGGTACCCGGTCGAGCCGTTGCCGGGCTGCCGGGTGTGGAGGTGGCGCGCCGGCCGGGAACGCCCTCGGGGCGGTCGGATCGCGGGCGTTCGCCGCCGCGGGGACCTCGAAGCTTCCGGCGCGACGCCGTCAGCCGGGTCCCTGCGGGCGGGGCCCGCCGGGTGGTGGCGGGTCGCCGTCGTGCTGTGGTGCCCCCGGTCGGGATCGAACCGACACTCGGACGAGTTTAAGTCGTCTGCCTCTGCCAGTTGGGCTACGGGGGCTGGGCCTCAGCGCGCGACCGAGGAGGTCCTCGGGAGCGGGCCGAGCCGTAATGGTGCCGACCGGCGCTGGACCGTTCGCCACCGCCGGTTCGGACGCACCGACTCTGCCCCCGGTTCCCACCGCTCGGAAGCCGCCGAGCAGAGCAAGCCGCTCCCCCCGGTGCGCGGCGACCGGCGGTCCGTGCGGCCGGCGATCACCGGTCCCACCTCGGCGCCGAGGTGGTCGCCGCGAGGTGCTCGTAGCGTTCGGCGACCCAGCGGTGCACGGCGGTGGAGACCGCGTCGTCCTGAGCCCGGTGCTCGAACCAGCGCCAGTCGCAGTTCACGTTGACCTCCAGGAACACGTGGTCGGACTCCGTGGCGAGCAGGTCGAACGCCGCCACGTGCAGCCGCCAGAAGCGGCACAGCGCCAGCAGCCGCGTCGCCAGACCCGCGGGCAGCTCGACCCGCTCCACGACCACCGAGTCCGGGTCGACCCACAGCTGCGCCGGATCGAGCTTGTCCACCCGGTAGCCGATGACCTCGTCGCCGACGACGAAGGCGCGGATCTCGTGCTCGGAGCCGACGTACTGCTGCACCAGCACCGGGGCCGGCTCGCGCGCTTCCGCGGAGTGCCGGATGTCCAGCGGCCGAGGGAAGAGCCCGCGCAGCGCGCCCGGTTCGGGTTCGAGCATGTGGTGGCCCGCGGTCTTGACGATGCACTGGCCGCCGCCCGGGCGGTTCCGGCCCGGCAGCGTGGTGACCGCGGTGCGCGGCACCCGGAAGCCGAAGGAGGCGGCGTCTCGCAGCTGCGTGAGCCGGTCCAGGTGCGCGCTGGAGCGCACCGGGTTGATCTGCTCCCAGTCGGCGCGGCCGGACAGCCAGCCGGACACCGCGCGCCACTGCTCGCGGACGTAGGCGCCGTGCACGGTCGTCGGGTCCACGGGCAGCGCCGTGATGTCGAAGTGCCGCCGCCACACGACGATCGGCCGCAGCAGCCAGCGTTCGAGCTCGATCAGCGGGGTGTCGGTGTAGACGGTGAGCGCGATGTCCAGGCACCGGTCGGCGTCGATGCGCACCATCCGGATGTTGCGTTCCGCCAGCGCGAGCGAGAGCTCGTTCATCTCCATGTCCGCGGCCCGCGCGAGCACCAGCACGCACGGGATCGGATCGCCGTCGCCGTCGTCGACCAGGTCCGCGCGGTGCACGCGCTCCTGGAAGTCGAGGCTGGTGTCGGCGGAGCGGAAGAAGTAGTCCTGACCTTGCAGCAGCAGCGGCCCGGGACGGAAGTCGGCGGCGGCGGGTCCGGTCGTGGGGCCGAACGGGTGCGCGAAGTCGTCCGCCGCCCCCTCGGTCATACCCCGGTCCTCCTGCGGTGCCGCCATCACCGGTGCGCGAATGGTCCGGCGGGTGCTGCGCTCGGTCAGTCGTCCTTCTTGCGGAACACCTCGGAAGCGGCCTGGTACTCGGCCGCGAAATCGGCGAGCGGGCCGTCCTGCACTTCGTCGCTGCGCAGCAGAGCCGCAAGTTCCTGGAGAGTCAAAGGATTCACCCCTTCCCCAACTGAGGCATCCTTTTGAGTGACGACGCCCCGACAGTCTTCGATTACCCGCTACTCATTGTCAAGGGTAGCGGGTCACCCGATCGCCTGCACGGAGCAGCCCCCACTCGTATGCGAATCACCGCGTGCTCATGGAGCACGCGGTGATCACCCGGAGTGCGGTCAGCTTGCCGCGGCCCGCTCGAAGTCGGCCTTCGGATTCTGGATCTGACCCATCGACACGGCTTCCCGCTTGAACAGGAACGCCAGCGTCCAGTCGATGACGATCCGCATCTTGCGGTTGAAGGTGGGCATCCGGCTCACGTGGTACGTGCGGTGCATGAACCAGGCGACGAAGCCCTTGGCCTTGAACCCGTAGACGTCGGCGACGCCCTTGTAGAGCCCGAGGCCCGCCACCGAACCGGCGTAGGCGTGGCGGTACTCCTTGGTGGACTTGCCACGCAGCGACGCCAGCAGGTTCTTGCCGAGCTGGTTCGCCTGGCGCACCGCGTGCTGCGCGGACGGCGCGCAGGTCGCGTTCGGGTCGGTGTCGGCCTTCGAGAGGTCCGGCACCGCCGAGCAGTCACCGGCGGCCCACACGTTCGGCAGACCCTCGACCTGGAGGTGCGAGGTGGCCCTGATCCGGCCGCGCTCGTCGAGCGGCAGGTCGGAGTTCTTCAGCACCGGGTTGGCCTTGACACCCGCGTTCCACACCAGCGTGTCGGTGTCGAACTCGGTCCCGTCGGAGAGCACGGCGTGCCCGTTCTCCACCGACTTCAGGAAGGTGTTCAGGTAGACCTGGATCCCGCGCTCTTCCAGGGCCTTGACGACGTAGACGCCCATCTTCTCGCTGACCTCGGGCATCACGCGCCCGGCGGCCTCGACGAGGACCCACCGCATGTCCTCCGGCGAGATGGACTCGTAGTAGCGGGTGGCGTAGCGGGCCATGTCCTCCAGCTCCGCCAGCGCCTCGGCTCCGGCGAAGCCGCCACCGACGAAGGTGAAGGTGAGCAGCCGCTTACGCAGCTCCTCGTCGGAGGTGTTGGCCGCCGCGTCCATCTTCGCCAGCACGTGGTTGCGCAGGTAGATGGCTTCACCGACGGTCTTGAGGCTGATGCCTTGTTCCGCCAGGCCGGGGATGGGCAGGAGTCGGGACACGGAGCCCAGCGCCACCACGAGCACGTCGTAGGGGAGCTCTTCGGGACCCGTCTGCGGGTTCTCGATCGTCACGACCTGGTCGGCGTGCTTGATCTCGGTGACACTGGCGGTGATCACATGACACCGCTTCAGGACTCGTCGCAGTGGCGCTACCACGTGGCGAGGCTCGACCGAGCCCGCCGCCGCTTCCGGTAGGAAGGGCTGGTAGGTCATGTGCGGCTGAGGATCGACCACGGTGACGGAGGCTTCACGACGTCCCAGCTTGGACTGAAGCTGAAGCGCCGTGTACATGCCGACATAGCCGCCGCCGAGGATGAGAATCCGGGTGGGTTCGGATTTACCAGCCATGCCGATATGGTCGCACCACTGGAATGGGACACGGTCCGCAGACCCCCCCTAATGTGACGCCAGTCGCGCGTGGCACTGATCACGATCGACGCGCTGTGCGCGGGCGGCTGCGCTCAGTATGCGGATCCGTCGAGCGGGAGGGCCGGAGTGCTCGCCACCCTACCGACTTTTCCGGCCGGATAGCCACCTCGCCGCAGCATCTTCCGCATTCCCGGGAGTTCGACGCCGGATCACCGCTCACCCGCGTTGACCAGGCACAGCACCGGGAACGAGCGCTTCGCGCGAGCGCGGACGGTGCCGTCGGGCCGTTCGCCCCGATCAAGAAACCGGTGCTCACAGGCGCTGAACCGGTACGGCGCAACGGATTCGCCACACCCGCCCGACCGGAGCGGCTCCGGCAACGGCTCACGCCTGCACCACGGCGATGCCCCGTCTACCGACCGCACGAGGCCCGATCTCCTCGCACGCGGGGGAATCGGCGGCCGAGCCGAGGTCGCCGCCGAGTTCCGCCGACACCCGGTCACCGCCACCTCCTGCCGGGTCCGTGAGCCCCGAGAGCAGGTGGCGCATGCCGTCCGGATCCTCGGTGAGCAGCACGACCGGACGAGCGAGCCCCAGCGCGACCGCCGCGACCATCGCGTCCACTGTGGAGTTGACCCGGTGGCCCGCCGCGCCACCGGTGGTGCAGTTCCCGCCGAGACGGGCGTCCTCCGGACGCACCGGGAGGACCTTGATCCGATCGAGCACCGCCGCGAGCTCCGACCCGGCACCGGAACCGAGCATCGCTTCGGCGAGCGTCACCGCGCTGATGACCACGTGGGCCCGGCGTGCGCGGGCGATCTCGACGTGCCCGCGGACGCGCACGTCACCGGCCGCGAGCTTGCGCACGGCAGCGGCGTCGAGCAGGAGCGTGCCGCCCGCGGCTATTCGTGGTCGGGCCATGCACACCTCGCCTTCTCCAGCACCGCCGACGGCACCGGTCCGTGTTCGCGTTCGAGCAGGTCGGCGAGCTCGGCCAGCAGATCCAGCTCCAGCTGCCGCGCGACCGCATCCGTGACGTACTGACTGAACGCGCCGCGCCCGACCCGCTGCTGCACCGCAGCCGTCAGGTCCTCCGGGATCGACACGCTCACCTTGCGCGCCCGACCCGACGACCGGATCTCCCCGGACGCTGCGGGGTGCACGACGTCAACGCCCCCTGGCGGCACCCCGGCCGACCGGTACCGCCCCACCAGTTCCGCCAACCGATCCGCGAACTCGGGCAACCGCCGCCCTTCGAGATCGGACGGCGCCGCGCCACCTCGTCCCTCTCGCTCCGCTCGCATACTCACATGCTACCGGCGGTGGCAACATCCGATCCACCCGAAGAACACTCGATCACCCCGTCGAGTGCCCCCGCAGACGGCGAACGCATGTATATTGCATGCACATGGTGGCCTTGCAGATTCGCGACGTACCCGAGGACGTGCGTGACACGTTGGTCGACAGAGCGCGCGCGCAGGGGCAGTCCCTGCAGGCGTACTTGTTGTCGCTGGTCGAAGCCGAGGCGCGCCGTTCGGAGAACCGAGCCGTCCTCTCCCGCTTCTCCGGCCGGTCGGACGGGAGCAGGGTCGCAGCGGGCGATACCGCCGATGAACTCCGCGGCATGCGCGACGAGCGCGGGCTCGACGAGAACGGCGGCGGCTAGTGCTGGTCGTGGACGCATCGGCGCTGGCCGATGCCCTGCTCGACGACGGTCCAGCAGGACGTCGGGCTCGGGAAGCACTGGCCACCGACGACCACTGGGCGGCGCCTTCGCACCTCCCCGTTGAGGTCATGTCCGTGATCCGCGGTCGGCTGCTGGGCCAGAAGATCACCCTCGAACGTGCTGAAGACGCCATGACCGCTCTGGTCGACATGGCGGTGGACGAGGTCGGCCCCGCGCGGATCCTCCCCCGCATGTGGGAGCTGCGCGGCAACATCACCGCGTACGACGCCGCATACGTCGCGGCCGCAGAGCTGCTGGGGTGCCCGCTGCTGACTGGAGATCGCAGGCTGTCCCGCGCTCGTGGTGTCCGTTGCGAGATCCGAACGATCTTCGACGCCTAGTTCGCCCTCGCTTCGGTGCTGCCGTTCGCGTTCGGGTCGTTGGCGCGGGTCAGCGGGGCTCGCACGTCGGAGGACGGTGCGGTGGTCGTGGTCGACGATCCGCACCCGGAGTTCGCCGCGGCGCTCCGCGACGTGCGGTGAGGTCAGATCCCGGCGAGCTCGCGGGCGCGGCGCAGCACGTCGCGCAGCATCTCCGGGGTGAGCGTTCCGGTGAAGGTGTTCTGCTGGCTCACGTGGTAGCAGCCCAGCAGGTTCAGATCCGCGCCGCCGTCCCGCGCCGGTAGCACCGCCTCCGCGCCATGACCGAACTTCGGGCGCGGCGACGGGACCGCCCAAGCCGCGTCGTGCAGCACCGGCAGCACCGCCTGCCAGCCGAAACCGCCCAGCACCAGCACCACCCGCACCGTGTCCCGCAGCAGCACCAGTTCGCGGGCCAGCCACGGCCGGCAGGTGTCCCGCTCGGCCGGGGTCGGCTTGTTCGCGGGCGGCGCGCACCGCACCGGCGAGGTGATCCGGGTGCGGTGCAGCACCAGGCCGTCGCCGAGCCCGTGCGCGTGCGGCTGCGACGCCAGCCCCACGTCGTGCATCGCCCGGTAGAGCACGTCCCCGGACCGGTCACCGGTGAACATCCGGCCGGTCCGGTTCGCGCCGTGCGCCGCCGGTGCGAGGCCGACGACCGCGATCGCCGCGTCCGGCGGGCCGAACCCGGGCACCGGGCGCCCCCAGTAGGTCTGGTCGCGGAACGCCGCCCGCTTCTCCCGCGCCACCTGCTCCCGCCACTCCACCAACCGGGGGCACGCGGTGCAGCGCGCGATCCGCTCGTCCAACACGCCCAGTTCGCGGGCACCGCGGGCCGCCGCGGCGGGATCGGTGACGGGATCGTCGACCAGCTCGGAGATCACGCCTCCACGGTCGCAGAAACCTCGCCGTCCCGCGGGTTCCGGCACGTAGAGTTCGGTCATGGCAGCCACCGAAACGAGCACCGGCGAAACCGGGCAGGAAACGACGACGACCCCGGCCGAACCGACCGACGACCTGGTCAGCACGCACCACACGATCACCGCGGCGGGCGGTGAGCTGTCCTACACCGCGACCACCGGCCGCATCGTGCTGCGCGAGGAGGTCACCACCGACGGCAAGTTCGACGGGCTGAAGGCCAAGGCCGAGGTGCACCTGACCTCGTACGTCGTCGACAGCGCCGAACCGCGCCCGGTGACGTTCGCCTTCAACGGCGGTCCCGGTTCGGCGAGCGTGTGGCTGCACCTGGGGGTGCTGGGGCCGCGCCGCGTGCTGTCCGGGGACACCGGATCGCTCGCCGCTCCGCCCTACGGGCTCGCCGACAACCCGGAGACCCTGCTGGCGGAGAGCGACCTGGTGTTCATCGACCCGGTCTCCACCGGGTACTCGCGGGCCGTCAACGGCGGCGAGCCCGCGGACTTCCACGGCTACCAGCGGGACATCGAGTCCGTCGGCGAGGTCATCCGGCTGTGGACCTCGCGGAACGGGCGCTGGATGTCGCCGAAGTACCTGGCCGGCGAGTCCTACGGCACGCTGCGCGCAGCGGCGCTGGCCGAGCACCTCCAGGACAAGCACGGGCTGTACCTGAACGGGCTGCTGCTGATCTCGTCGGTGCTGGACATGGGCACCATCCGGTTCACCGAGGGCAACGACCTGCCGCACGTGCTGTACCTGCCGACGTACGCGGCGATCGCGCACCACCACGGCAAGCACGGCGACCGGCCGCTGCCCGAGGTGCTGGAGGAGGCGGAGAAGTTCGCCTCCGGCGACTACGCGTGGGCGCTGTCCCGCGGCGCGCGGCTGCCCGCGTTCGAGCGCGCCGACGTCATCCGCCGCACCGCCGAGCTCACCGGCCTGTCCGAGGACTACGTGGACCGGGCGAACCTGCGCATCGAGCACCTGCGGTTCTTCACCGAGCTGCTGCGCTCCGAACGCCGCACCGTGGGCCGGATGGACGGGCGCTTCGTCGGCTGGGAGCCGGACGCCGCGGGCGAGCGGATGACCGACGACCCGAGCGTCTCCGGGATCATCGGCGCCTATTCCGCGGCCATCAACCACTACCTGCGCCAGGAACTCGACTACGCCAACGACCTGCCGTACGCGTTGCTGAGCAATCGGGTGCAGCCGTGGTCGTACAAGGAGTTCGAGGGTTCCTCGGTTTCGGTGGTGGACAAGTTGGGTGCCGCGATGCGCACCAATCCGCACCTGCGGGTGCACGTCGCCGCCGGGTACACCGATGGCGCCACACCGTATTACGCGGCGGAGCACGTGCTGGCCCGGCTGCCCATTCCCGAAGAGCTGCGCGACAACATCGAGGTCCGCTACTACCCGGCGGGCCACATGATGTACGTGCACGAGCCGTCCCGCGTCCAGCAGTCCGCTGACCTGGCCGAATTCATCCGCCAGGGCGGCTAGCGGCAGCCCCGGGGGGGGCCGGCCCCCCCCCCCCGGGCCCCCCCCCCCCCGCGCGGGCGGGGGGGGGGGGGCGCCCGGGGGGGGGGGGGGGGGGGGGGGGGGGGCCGGGGGGTGGGGGGGGGGCC
>NZ_JAIUKC010000082.1:29925-65789 GCF_020177435.1 Saccharopolyspora sp. 7B
CCCGGGGGGCCAAATTTTTAACCGCCCCCCCCCGGCCCCCGCCCCCCCGCCCCGCCCCCGGGCCCCCCCCCCCCCCCCGGGGGGGCCCCGCCCCCCCCGGGGCCCCGGGCCCCCCCCCCCCGGGCACCCCGGTGCCCGCGCATTCCAGGAATGGCTGATCACCGTGCGTTCGGAATCGGTGACGAATTGCAGCCGGACGTTTCGGTTGTGCATTCCCCTGGTTCTGGCGAGAACCGGTCAGCGCACCTGCGGTTCTGCACTTCGACCGCGGAACGGGCATGGTCAACTTCCGTTCCTTGTTGCAACATCAAAGGCATGGGCGCCAACGAGTACGACCTGTTCCGGAACATGCCCTCGGTGCCCGACACCGATCGCCCGAACTCGGCCCGCATGTACGACTACTACCTCGGCGGCTCCGCGCACTTCGCGATCGACCGCAAGGCGGCCGACGACGCGCTGGAGGTGCTGCCGCAGTCCGCGGTGTACGCGCGGGCGAACCGGGCGTTCCTCGGGCGGGTGGTGCGGTTCCTGCTCTCGGAGGGCGTCGACCAGTTCCTCGACCTGGGTTCCGGCATCCCCACCGTGGGCAACGTGCACGAGATCGCGCACCGCATCGATCCGTCGACGCGGGTCGCCTACGTCGACCACGAGCCGGTGGCGGTGGCGCACGCCCAGCGGATGCTCACCGGGCAGTCCAACGTGACGATCACCCAGGCCGACGTGCGGGATCCGCAGAGCGTGCTCACCGCGCCCGGGGTGGCCGGGATGCTCGACTTCTCCCGGCCGATCGCGGTGCTGGCCATCGCCATCCTGCCGTTCGTGCCGGACGACGAGGAGGTGCACCGGCTCGTCGCCAGCTACCGGGAGGCGAGCGCTCCGGGCAGCTGGATCGCGATCTCGCACATCTCGCAGGTGTCCGCCACCGACGAGCAGGCGCGGGTGGCGCACGAGGTGATGGCGCGGACGCCGACCCCGGTGCTGTGGCGCGACCGGGACAGCGTGCTGAGCCTGTTCGACGGGTACGTCCTGGCCGATCCGGGGCTGGTGCTCTCGCCGCTGTGGCGCCCCGATTCGCAGATCAGCTTCGGCGAGGCGGGGCAGGCGAACGCCTACGGCGGGGTGGGTCGGCTCGACGCGTGAGCGCGCGCCCCGCCCTGAGCCGGGCGGGGCGCGCTCGCGCGATCAAGCGACGACGTGCGGCCGTTCCTCCGCGAAGTGGCAGGCCGCCGGGTGTTCGCCCAGCCGCACCTCCAGCTCCGGCGCGCTCTCCGCACAGATGTCCTGCGCCTTCCAGCACCGGGTGCGGAAGCGGCAGCCCGACGGCGGGTTCGCCGGGCTCGGCACGTCCCCGGTCAGCCGGATGACCTCGCGCTTGCCGCGCAACGTCGGGTCCGGCACCGGGACCGAGGACAGCAGCGCCTGCGTGTACGGGTGCTGCGGATGCTCGTAGATCTGCTCGTCGGTGCCGATCTCCACCATCTTGCCCAGGTACATCACGCCGACCCGGTCCGACAGGTGCCGCACCACGCCCAGGTCGTGGGCGATGAACACGTACGAGAGGCCGAACTCCTGCTGCAGCTCGCCCAGCAGGTTCATCACCTGCGCCTGGATCGACACGTCCAGCGCCGACACCGGCTCGTCGCAGACGATCACCTTCGGACGCAGCGCCAGCGCCCGCGCGATGCCGATGCGCTGCCGCTGGCCGCCGGAGAACTGGTGCGGGTAGCGCTGCAGGTGCTCGGGGTTGAGCCCCACCACCTCCAGCAGTTCCTGCACCTTGCGCTGCCGGTCGCCCTTCGGCGCCACCTCGGGGTGGATCTCGAAGGGTTCGCCGATGATGTCGCCGACGGTGCGACGCGGATTCAGCGACGTGTACGGGTCCTGCAGCACGATCTGCATGTCGCGGCGCAGCTTGCGCAGCTCGGCGCCGCGCATCTTGAACATGTCGCGGCCTTCGAAGGTGGCGGAGCCGCTGGTCGGCATTTCCAGCCGCATCAGCACCTGCGCCAGCGTGGACTTCCCGCAGCCGGATTCGCCGACGATGCCGAGCGTCTCGCCCTTGTTCAGGTCGAACGAGACGCCGTCCACGGCGCGCACCTGCCCGACGGTGCGCTGGAAGACGATGCCGCGGTTGATCGGGAAGTGCTTGACCAGGTCCCGCACTTCGAGGATCGGCTCACTCACTGGTCATCAGCTCCTCGGCGAAGTGGCAGGCGCTGGTCCGGCCGCCCCCGAGCAGGTGCTGCTCGGGAACCTGCTCCTGGCAGCGGTCCTGGGCGCGCGGGCAGCGCGGGTGGAACGGGCAGCCGCTGGGGATCTTCATCAGGTTCGGCGGCAGGCCCTTGATCGTGTCCAGGTCCTGGCCCTTCAGGTCCAGGCGCGGGATCGACCGCATCAACCCCTCGGTGTAGGGGTGCCCGGGCTGCGCGTAGAGGCTGTAGGCGTCGGCGGCCTCGACGATGCGGCCCGCGTACATCACCACGATCCGGTCCGCGACCTCCGCGACCACGCCGAGGTCGTGGGTGATGAGGATCAGGCCCATCCCCCGCTCGCGGCGCAGCTCGTCGAGCAGGTCCATGATCTGGGCCTGCACTGTCACGTCCAGCGCGGTGGTCGGTTCGTCGGCGATGAGCAGCTTCGGGTCCAGCGCCAGCGACATCGCGATCATCGCCCGCTGCCGCATGCCGCCGGAGAACTGGTGCGGGTACTCCTTCACCCGCTGCTTCGCGTTCGGGATCTTCACCATGTCCAGCAGTTCCACGGCGCGGGCGGTGGCGTCCTTGCGGGACATGCCGCGCCGCAGCCGCAGCTGCTCGGCGATCTGGAAGCCGACGGTGAACACCGGGTTCAGCGCCGACAGCGCGTCCTGGAAGATCATCGCCATCGAGTCGCCGCGCAGCTCGCGCCGACGGGCGTCGGTGGCGGTGAGCAGGTCCTCGCCGTCGTAGCGGATGGCGCCGCCGGTGATGAAGCCCGGCGGGGTGTCCAGGATGCCCATCACGGTCTGGGCGGTGACGCTCTTACCGGAGCCGGATTCGCCCAGCACGGCCAGCGTCTCGCCGGGGTCGACGTGGTAGCTGACGCCGTTGAGCACCTTCGCGACGCCGTCGCGGGTGCGGAACTCCACGTGCAGGTCCTCGACGTCGAGCAGCCGCCCTGCCTTCTCGTCCTTGTCGGACACAGCGGTCCTCCTACTTCTGCTTCGGGTCGAGCGCGTCGCGGACAGCGTCACCGAGCATCACGAACGCCAGCACGGTGACCACCAGGAACCCGGCGGGGAACAGCAGCAGGTGCGGGGCGGTCTCGATGTAGTCGCGGGAGTCCGCGATCATCACGCCCCAGGACACCACCGGGTACTTCAGCCCGAGGCCCAGGTAGGACAACGTGGCCTCGGCGCCGATGAACCCGCCGAGCGCGATCGTGGCGTACACCAGCACCGGCGCGAGGCAGTTCGGCAGCATGTGCCGCAGGATGATCCGCGACGGCTTCGCCCCCAGGGCGCGCGCCGCCTTCACGTAGTCCTGCTGCTTCGCCGAGATCGCCGCGGACCGCATGATGCGCATCGCGATCGGCCAGGACAGCGCCGCGATCGACCCCACCACCTGCAGGATCACCCGGGTTCCGCTGGGGATGTCACCGGGCTGGTTGAAGGTGGTCAGGATGACGATGGCGCCGAGCACGAACGGCAGGCCGAGGAAGATCTCGGAGAACCGGGACAGCAGGTTGTCCAGCCAGCCGCCGTAGTAGCCGCCGATGATGCCGACGACGGAGCCGATCAGCACCGTGCCCAGCGTCGCGAGCACGCCGACCGCGATGGACGCGCGGGCGCCGTAGACGGCGCGCGCGTAGATGTCCCGCCCCTGCACGTCGTAGCCGAACCAGGCGTCCGCGGACGGGCCCTGCCGCGCGTTGGTCAGGATCGCGTTGTTCGGGTCGGCGGAGGTGAACAGCTGCGGGAAGGCGACCATCAGCAGCAGCACGAAGATGATCGCCGAGGAGATCAGGAACAGCGGCCTGCGGCGCAGGTCCCGCCAGGCGTCGGCCCACAGGCCGCGCGGCTTCTCGGGCTTGATCTCGTGGGCCGCCATCGGGTCGGTCCCGGATTGCGTGGTGGTGACGACAGTGGCAGTCGGTTCAGTCATATCGAATCCTCGGGTCCAGGACCGCGTACAGGATGTCCACCAGGAGGTTCATCAGCAGGTAGACCAGCACCAGCAGCGTGACGATGCCGGTGACGGTCATGCCTTCCTTGGTGAGGATGGCCTTGTAGACCAGCCCGCCGATGCCCCGGATGTTGAACACGCCTTCGGTGACGATGGCCCCGCCCATGAGCGCACCCAGGTCGGTGCCCAGGAAGGTGATCACCGGGATCATCGAGTTCCGCAGCAGGTGCACGCCGACGACGCGGCGCGGTTCCAGACCCTTCGCGTAGGCCGTGCGCACGTAGTCGGCGCGCTTGTTCTCCATCATGCTCGTCCTGGTCAGCCTGGCCACGTAGGCCATCGACAAGCTGCCGAGCACGAAGCCCGGTACGAGCAGCTCGCCGAACGTGGGGTCCGACCCGACGGATGTCTTGATCAACCCCAGTTCGGTGCCCAGCCACACCTTCAGCACGAACCCGGTGACGAACACCGGCAGCGAGATCAGGAACAGCGTGGAGACCAGCACCAGGCTGTCCAGGAACCCCTTGCCGCGCAGGCCGGTGACGATGCCGGCCAGGACGCCGATGACGGCCTCGATGACCAGCGCCACCAGGGCCAGCCGCACGGTGGTCGGGTAGGCGTTGGCGATCAGCTGGGAGATCTGGACGCCGTTGTAGGTCTCGCCGAAGTCCCCGCTGAACAGCTGCGCGAGGTACTTGAAGTACTGCACGACGAGCGGGTCGTCCAGGTTGAACTGCTCCGTCATCTCCTTGACGTACGACTCCGGGCAGGGCCGCTCACCGCACTTGCCGGCGAACGGATCACCCGGGACGGCCCACACCATCGCGTAGATGAGGAATGTGGTGCCGATGAAAACTGGGATCAACTGCAACAGCCGTCGCAGTACGTAACGTCCCACCGGTCCTCCTGTGCACGAAGAACGCGGCCCGGCCCCCCCCGTGCGTTCCGGGGCGAGCCGGGCGCCTCGCTCTGCTTACTGCTGCTTCAGCGTCACCGACGTCAGGTCCAGCTTGCGGAACGGCGTCGCCTTCGCTTCGGCCAGCCGCTCGGTGGAGAAACCGGCCTGGACCGGCTGGGTCCACAGCGGGATCACCGGCATGTCGTTGGCCAGCAGCTTCTCCGCGTCCGCGTAGAGCTTGTTGGCCGCTTCCACGTTCGGCGCGGCGTTGGCCTTGTCCAGCGCGGCGTCGAAGGCCGGGTTGGAGTACTCGCCGTCGTTCGAGGACGCACCGGTGCGGTACAGCTGCGTCAGGAACGTCTCGATGTTCGGGTAGTCCGCGACCCAGCCGGTGCGGTACATGCCGGTGAACTCGCGGGCGTTGGCCTGGCGGCGGAACTCGCTGAAGGTGGGGGTCGGCGTGTACTGCACGTCGATGCCCAGGTTCTGGCGGATGCTGGACGCGACCGCCTCGGACCACTCGTTGTGGCCGCCGTCGCCGTTGGTGATGATCGTCAGCGTGCCGTCGAACCCGCCGGCCTTGGCCAGCAGCTGCTTGGCCTTCTCCGGGTTGAACGTGCAGTACTCGCCGCACTGGCCGGGCACGAAGCCCTCGACCGACGGGGAGGTCCAGCCGTCGGCGGGCTGGCGGCTGCCGGCGAAGATCTGCTGGGTGATCGTCGGGCGGTCGATCGCCATCGAGATCGCCTTGCGCAGGTCCGGGTTCTTGAAGCGCTCGTCGTAGAGCGGGAACGCGATGTTCTGGGTCAGCAGACCCGGCTTCTCCTGGGCACCTTCGCCGAGGTCGGCGCGCCACTTGTCACCGGTGAGCGCCGAGACCGGCACCTGGCGGATGAAGTCGAGGTTGCCCGAGACCAGGTCCTGGTAGGCGGTGTCGAGCTCGTCGTAGACCTTGAACTCGACCGCGCCGACCTTGGCCTTGTCCTCGCCCTTGAACTCGTCGTAGCGGGTGACGGTGAGGCTCTCGTTCGGCGACCGGGAGTCGAACTTGAACGGGCCGTTGCCGATCGGCTTGTCCTCGAACCCGTCCTTGTCGGTGTAGAACACCTCGGGCAGCGGGTAGAACGCCGAGTAGCCCAGCATGGTCGGGAAGATCGCCAGCGGGGCCTTGAGCTCGACCTGGAACGTGTTCGGGTCGAGGACCTTCAGCCCGGACATCGTCTCGGCGGTCGGCTTCGGGGCCTCCTGCGGGCCGCTCGCGCCGTCCGGGTCCGCGGGGTTGACGTCGTCGTAGCCCTTGATCTGCTCGAAGAAGCTCGCGCCCTGCTGCCCGTTCGGGCCGTAGGCGGTGTAGTTCCAGGCCTTGACGAAGCTGTCGGCGGTGACGGGGGACCCGTCGTGGAACGTCCAGCCCGGCTTGATCTTGATGGTGAACGACTTGTTGTCAGGCGAAGGAGTGATCTGCTCCGCCATCTCGTTGCTCACCGAAGCGTCGTCCGGCGAGTACTTGACCAAGCCGGAGAAGATCGAGTCGATGACGTTGCCGCCGTTGACCTCGGTGGTGTTGCCGGGGATCAACGGGTTCTCCGGCTCGCCCCACTCGACGGTGACCGTGTCCGCCGACGCCGAACTCCCGCCGCCACCGCAGCCGGAGGCCAGCAAGGCCACCGCCAGCGGGGCCGCCAGCATCGCGGCCAGACGTCCCTTTCGCATGCGTCCTCCCACTTCCCACGCGCGCCCCTGCGAGGATTTCTCGGGGTCACACCTCGCGGCGACGATGTTCACCACCGCGATAGATGAGCGTAAACATAAATGAGAAACCCCCACCCGCAGTGCCCCGTCACAAATCCGTCACTTTCTGGTTCGATCCAGAAACCAACCTATCCACACGCCGGAGGCGATCGACCACACTCTGAGAACTAGCTGATAGACAGGGCGATCCCGTCCAGGATGTCGTGCTCGGACACCGCGACCGCATCGATCCGGGCGCGCTCGGCCAGCTCGTCGGCGAGGACCTTGACGACGAGCGCACCACCACTGATCACGTCGACCCGACCCGGGTGCATGGAACCGATCGCAGCGCGTTCTTCATGAGTCATCGCCAACAGCTCCGAAGTCGTTTCTCCGAGCTGTTTCTGGGATAAACGGGAAAGGTGAATTGCCGCGGGATCGTAAACCGGCAAGTTCTGCGCCACCGCGGACAGCGTGGTCACCGTTCCGGCGACTCCGACCCAGGTCCGGGCGCCGGAGGCGTCCACCGCGGCGAACGCCTCGTCCAGGATGCCGCGAGCGACCCGCTCGGCCTCGGCGACGTCCGCCGCGGATGGCGGGTCGGTGTGCAGGCAGCGCTCGGTGAGCCGCACGCAGCCGACGTCGGCGGAGAAGGCCGCGTCGATCCGGGCCTGCGCGCCGTCCCAGCTCCCCACGACGAGCTCGGTGGAGCCACCCCCCACGTCGGTGACCACGAACGGGCCGTCGGCGGGGTCGAAGTCACCGACCGCACCGATGAACGACAGGCGCGCCTCCTCGTCCCCGGTGATCACCTCGGCGTCGACGCCGAGGGTCTCGCGCACCATCGCGAAGAAGACGTCCCGGTTCGCGGCGTCGCGGGTCGCCGAGGTCGCCACCATCCGGATCCGCTCCACGCCCTTGCGGCGCGCGATGGCCGCGTAGTCGACGAGCGCCGCCCGGGTGCGCTCCAGCGCTTCCTCGGCGAGCCGGCCGGTGGCGTCGACGCCCTGGCCGAGCCGGACCACCCGCATCTCGCGGTGCACGTCGCGCAGGTCGCGGACGCCGTCGGAGCTCGCGGTCACGTCGGCCACCAGCAGCCGGATCGAATTCGTCCCGCAGTCGATCGCGGCCACCCTGGACATGGGCTTCTCCTCGCTCTGGTCGGTGCTCCGGAGCGATTGCCCCGTTCCTCGATCGGCGACCACGCTAGCGGCTGCCGGGGAACGGTTCGGCGCGGACTCACCGGCGGCGTGTCGGCGCAACCCGGGACGGCGGACCGGCACCGGCCGGGTGAACGACTTCCGCCGCCGGTCAGGCGGTGCGGACCGACCGGTCCACCCTCGGGCGAGATTCGAGCTCACTCACCTGATCGGATGATCATGGGCGGGGCTTGAAGTCGGCGGGCACCTCGCACGCCTGCAGCGGACCGGTGGACGCGGGCCGCACGAGCACGACCTCGCCGGGCTTCGCCTCCCCCGGATCGCTCGTGCCCGCCTCCAGCCGAGGGGCGGCGGTCTCCCCGCCGCGCAGGACGAACCGGCCTTCGTCGAGCGCGCCGACCTCGCACGGGTCCAGGACGCCCGCGGCCTCCGGGAACGTCGAGGAGACCGGGGTGCTCGGTTCGGTCGGGTCGGTGCTCGGCCGGGAGGTCGGCTCCGAGGTCGCGGACCCGGGCGGGCGCGGTCCGGCCGTGGGTCGCCCTGGGTCGGCGGACGGCGGGGCGGTGCTCGACGGGACCTCGTCCGGGTTCGAGGGCTCCCCCGTCGCGGACGGCCGGGACGGCTCCTCGCTGGACGGCTGGGCGCCGGAGGTCGGGCCGGGGTCGCTCGGTTCCTCCGACGCCGGGGCACCGGGTTCCGTCGGGGTCGGACCGGCGGACGGCGGCGCATCGGACGGCGGGGCGTCCGAAGGCGGCCGGTCCGAAGGCGGCTGATCCGCAGGCGGGACCGAACCGGACGTCGGCGGGGCGGACGGGTCCTCCGGGTCCGAGCTCTCCGCGGGCGCGGGTGCGGGCGAGGTCGCACCGTCCTCCGGCGCCGGCTCGTCCGGCCGCCCCGGTTCCGGCGGTGCGTCCGCACCGGGGTCCGCGGTCGACGCCCCCGGCCAGGTGGGCCGCGCGGCCTCGTCCGGCGCGGGCGGCGCGCCGGGTGACGGCGGGGTCAGTGCCGACGCGCCCGAGCCGGGCTCCGGCGGCGCGGCGATCACCTGCTCCGGCCGGGCCGCGGGCAACCTGCTGCCCGCGAGCACGTCGCGCCCGTCGGGTTCCGGCAGCGGCTCCACCGGCTGCGGGAACGCGCCGTCCGCGTAGGCGTCGGCCCAGGTCAGCACCGTGCGCACGTAGTCGTCGGAGTGGTTGTAGCGGAACACCGCCTCCGCCAGCGCCCGCCGTTCCCGCAGGTCTCCACCGGCGCTGCACAGGTAGGCGCCCGCGGTGGCCGCCGCGTCGTGCACGTTGTGCGGGCTGAGCTCGCCGTCGTCGTTGCCGTCGAGGGCGTACTCGTTCCAAGTGCCGGGGATGAACTGCATGGCGCCGACGGCGCGGTCCCACACCGGGTCGCCGTCCAGGCTGCCGCCGTCGGTGTCCGGGATGGCGGCGACGCCGGGTCCGCCGCTGAGCCGGGGCCCGAGGATCGCGGAGAGGGCGTTGCCGTCGACGTCGACCTCGCCTCCGCGGGCGTGCGCGGATTCGATGCGGCCGATGGAGGCGAGCACCGACCAGTGCACGCCGCAGCCCGGGTGCGTGCCGACGAGCCGGTCGGCGGCACCGACGTAGGCGGCCATCATCGGCTCGGGGATGTCGAGTCGTCCGCTGGGCTGGTCGTCCGGCGGACCGGGCAGGCGCTGCGGCCGGCCCGCGAGGTCGAGCAGTTCGGTGCTGGGTTCGCGGGTCTGCGGCAGGTGCCCGCTGGCTCCGTAGAGCCCGCTGTCCGGGGCGGATTCGGCGCGCCCGTCGCGCACGGTCGGCGGCGGCAGCGAGAGCAGGGTGCTGGAGGCGGCGACGAGGAGCAGCGTGGGGGTGAGCGCGGTCGCGGCGCGCCACCGGCGCCGGTTCCGGCGGCGAGCGGTGGGACGGGTGTTGCGAACTGCCACGGTGCCTCCAGCCCCCACGAGATCGTCCGCGCTCGGGGCATCGCCACCGGCGCTGGATCCGTCACCACGGTGGCACGAAGCGGCGCGTCACGACTCTTGCGCTCACTCGATCGAGTGGCATTAATAGCAGCTTCGATCATGCTCTGTGATCAAGCCAGCTGATCGAACACGATGGAGTCGATCTCCGCAGGCCGAGGCCCCGCCGCACGCGGTTCCGCCGGCACTGCGCGAGAGGCACCACCCCAGGAGTGAGTGCTCCGGCGACGCGCGCCGCCGCCCCGCGACCGCAGCGGGCCGGGCGACGACGCGCAACCGATCAGTCCGCGGGCTCGGGCGCCTTCTCCGGCCAGCGGCGCTCGATGATC
This sequence comes from Saccharopolyspora sp. 7B, assembly GCF_020177435.1. Classification (NCBI taxonomy): domain Bacteria; kingdom Bacillati; phylum Actinomycetota; class Actinomycetes; order Pseudonocardiales; family Pseudonocardiaceae; genus Saccharopolyspora; species Saccharopolyspora sp. 7B. The sequence continues at coordinate 40,173 of NZ_JAIUKC010000082.1, forward strand.
TCCAGCGCCTCGTCGCCGAACGGGTTCACCCCGGGCCCCGTGGCCAGCGAGTGCGCCACGTGGACGTGCAGGCACTTCACCCGGTCCGGCATGCCGCCCGCCGTGACCCGGGTGCCCAGCGACTCGATCGCGTCCCGCTCCGCCAGGTAGGACTCGTGCGCGGCGCGGTAGCGCTCCGCCAGCTCCGGGTCCGCGGCGAGCCGGTCCTGCATCTCACGCATCAACCCCTCGGCCTCCAGCGTGGAGCAGTGCGCCACCAGCCGCGGCGAGGTCAAGTAGTACAGGGTCGGGAACGGCGTGCCGTCCTCCAGGCGCGGGTGCGTCTGCACCACGGCCGGCTCCCCCGCCGCGTCGCGCGCCGCCACCGCGCGCAGCCCGCGCGGCGGTCGGCCCAGCTGGCGGGCGATGCTGTCGCGGTCGCTCGCGGCGACCGCCGAAGTGTTGCTCACGTCAGTTCCCTGTCAGCGACTTCCACAGATCCGAGTACCAGGCGCCGTCCTCCTCCGGTTCCGGCGCCGTGGGCGGCGTGGCCGGTCGGCCGGGCAGGTCCACGATGTACGGCGTCTCCCCGGGCCGCACGTACCCCAGCCGGGAGCGGGCCTCGGCCTCCACCCGCTCCGGGTCGGAAAGCTGCGCCTTGCGCAGTTCCAGTTCGCGCACCTGCTGGACGAGCTCGGTGCGCTGCTGCTCCTGCGCGGCGAGTTCACCGCGCTGGCTCAGGTAGGTGCGCAGCGGCACGGACACGCTCAGCGCCATCGCGCACAGCAGCAGCGCCAGCAGCGCCGCCCGCCGCGTCGAGGAGAGCTTGAACGCGCCCGCGGTCTCCGAGCGGGATCCGGTCTTCGACCGCGGGCCGGAACCCGCCTGGGCTCCCGCCCGCGTCCCGGACCGCTTCGCGGTGGTCTGCGCCTCCGAACGGCGGCGCGCACCGTTCCCGCGCGTCGACGAGGAACCGTCCCCGCGACGGCGCTGCTGTCGATCAGAAGATCGCCCGCTCGGCATCGTCCGCACCCGTCGTCGTGGTCACCCGGCCTCGCGGACCGCTGGTGACCAGGATGTCACGCCTCCAGGTTGAGCCGCGGGAAAGCCAGCTCACCCGCGTAGCGGGCGGCGTCCCCGAGCGCTTCCTCGATGCGCAGCAGCTGGTTGTACTTGGCGACCCGCTCGCTGCGCGCCGGGGCACCGGTCTTGATCTGGCCGCAGCCGGTGGCCACCGCGAGGTCGGCGATCGTGGTGTCCTCGGTCTCGCCGGAGCGGTGGCTCATCATGCTCTTGTAGCCGCAGGAGTTCGCCAGGTTCACCGCGTCCAGCGTCTCGGACAGGGTGCCGATCTGGTTGACCTTCACCAGCAGCGCGTTGCCCGCGCGGCGGTTGATGCCCTCTTCGAGGCGCTCCGGGTTGGTGACGAACAGGTCGTCGCCGACCAGCTGCACCCGCTCGCCGAGCTCGCTGGTCAGCTGCACCCAGCCGTCCCAGTCGTCCTCGCCCAGCGGGTCCTCGATGGAGACCAGCGGGTAGTTGTCGAGCAGCTCGGTGTAGTAGCCGGTCATCTGCTCGGCGCTGCGCTTGGCCTTCTCGAAGGTGTAGGCGCCGTCCTCGAAGAACTCGGTGGCGGCGACGTCCAGCGCGAGCACGATGTCGGTGCCCAGCTTGAACCCGGCCTTGTCCACGGCCACCGCGATGAGGTCGAGGGCCTCGCGGTTGTTCGGCAGGTCGGGGGCGAAGCCGCCCTCGTCACCGAGCCCGGTGGGCAGGCCCTTGGCCTTGAGCACCGACTTCAGCGCGTGGTAAGTCTCCGCACCCCAGCGCAGCGCGTCGGAGAAGGAGTCCGCACCCACCGGCGCGATCATGAACTCCTGCACGTCCACCCCGGTGTCGGCGTGGGCGCCACCGTTGAGGATGTTCATCATCGGCACCGGCAGCACGTGCGCGTTGGGGCCGCCGACGTAGCGGAACAGCTCCAGGCCCGCCGAGTCCGCGGCGGCCTTCGCGACGGCCAGCGAGGCGCCGAGGATGGCGTTGGCACCGAGCCGGGACTTGCCCGGGGTGCCGTCGAGGTCGACGAGCTTCTGGTCGACGACGCGCTGCTCGGTCGCGTCCAGGCCGGCCAGCTCCGGGCCGATCTCGTCGAGGACCGCTTCGACGGCCTTCTCGACGCCCTTGCCGCCGTAGCGCTCGGCGTCGCCGTCCCGCAGCTCGACCGCCTCGTGCTCACCGGTGGAAGCGCCCGACGGGACGGCCGCGCGGGCCAGCGTGCCGTCTTCCAGTGCCACTTCGACCTCGACGGTGGGGTTACCGCGCGAGTCCAGGATCTCGCGGGCGCCGACCTGTTCGATGATCGCCACGTGTGCTCCTAACCAGGGTTTGAGGTATGGGCGGCCCGCCCCGCCTCGCCCGTGCGCGCGAGCGGGCGCCGATCGCCCCACGACCGCCCCCGAGCCTATCGGTGGGCGCGAGGCCGGTGCGGCCGACTTCGCGCACGCCACACCGCGCACGTCCGCCGGAACGGCCGAGATCGCCCCGGTGGCCACGCGCGGTGATCGCCGGCGGCCTGGACGGGCCCCGGTGACATCCGCTCGGCCGTCGAGGAACACCGGGCTCGGCACGTACCGTTGAGCGGACCATGAGCAGCGAAGGCACCGTTGAAGCGTTCCGCCGGGCGGAGAGCCTGGTCGCCCAGCGCCGACCTTGGGAAGCTCTCCGCGCACTGCAACCCGTGCTCGACATCGCCGAGGACAAGCCCTCCGTCCAGCTGCTGCTAGGGAGGGCTTACCTGTTCACCGCCCAGTTTCGCCGGGCCGAGGCCGCGTTCCTGCGGGTGATCGAGCTCGATCCGTCCGACCACTACGCCCGGCTGGTGCTGGGCCGCACCCTGCAGCGGCAGGGACGGCTCCGGGAGGCACGCAGCCAGGTCCAGCTGGCGGCGGTGATGAATCCCGACCCCGCCTACCAGGAGGCGCTGGGCGAGATCAACGCCCGGCTGGCCACCCGCGGCGGCTGAGCCCCGGGGTTCATCCCCGGCGGCTCGCGGCCGCCGAGTAGCTCTCCGCGATCGCGTACACCTTCTGCCCGTACTCCACCGAGTTGTTGTACGACATCACCGCGCCCCACCAGCCGGCGCCGGTGGTCAGGTCGCGCCCGCTGGAGCACAGGTAGCGCGCCGCGGCCATCGCCGCGTCGTCCAGGTTCTGCGGGTCGCCGATCCCGTCGCCGTTGCCGTCGGTGGCCCACTTGCGCCAGGTGGACGGGATGAACTGCATCGGGCCGACCGCCCGGTCGTGCACCGGGTCGCCGTCGAGCGCCCCGCCGTCGGTGTCGCCGATGGCCCGCACGCCGGGAGTGCCGTCCAGCGCCACGCCGATGATCGGGCTGGAGGGCACCGCGTCGTCGCCGAGCACCCGGTTCCCGTAGCGCCCGTGGTTGGACTCGATGCGGCCGATCCCGGCGAGCATGGCCCAGGAGATGCGGCAGCCGGGCTGGTACTGGCGCATCGCCAGGTCCGCGTTGACGTAGGAGATCAGCGCTCGGGACGGCACGTCCGCCGAGGCGGCGACGTGATCGGCCCATTCCCGCACCGGGTCTTCGCCCGCGGGCGCGGACTGCTGCGCGGGCTCGGGGACGAGGGGCGCGGCGGAGCCGGGCAGCACCGGCGCGGGTTCCACCACGACCTGCTCGGGCGGTGGGCCGGCCGCGGGTGCGGCTTCGGGCCGGGTGAGGGTCGAGGCCAACGCGACCCCGGCGCCCATCGTGGCGACGAGGGCCAGCGCCACGGCCAAGCGTCCGACGGCGGCGGCCACTCCGCGCAGCCGGGAGGCGGTCGGGTCGGTCACGCGATCAGGCTACTTGCCGGTAGTCGCGAGAACTAGGAGCGAACACGAATCGACCATCCGCCCTCGGACCAGGGACTCGATCAGTCGGTGCCGAAGAGGGTGCGGCTGGTCTTGCCGTAGTGGTCCGCGTGGTCGAGCACGTCCTGCCCGTAGTCGTGGCTCTCGTTGTAGTCGAGCAGCGCGACCCAGAACCGGTCCGGGTCCTGCAGGTCGCCGCCGACGGTGCACAGGTACTCGGCGGCGGCGAGCGCGGCGTCGTCGATGTCGTTGGGGTCGGCGACGCCGTCGCCGTCGGCGTCCACGGCCCACCGCTGCCAGGTGGTGGGGATGAACTGGAGGGGCCCGATGGCCCGGTCGAAGACGGGGTCGCCGTCGAGCCTGCCGCCGTCGGTGTCCTCGATGCGCTTGACGCCGTGGCTGCCGTCCAGCGGCAGGCCGATGATCGGGATGGTGGGTCTGCCGGTCTCGTCGAGGCGGGCGCCGCCGTAGCGGCCGTGGCTGGATTCGATGGCGCCGATCCCGGCGAGGGTGGTCCAGCCGAGCCCGCAGCCGGGGTGGCTCTGCGCGACGGCTCCGGCGGCGTAGCCGTAGGCCTGCAGGGCGGCGCGGGGGATGTTGAGCTCGTCGGACATCGATTCGGCCCAGGCGGTGAGCTGCAGCTGGGGCCGTTCCGTGGTGGGCAGCGGCGGGCCGCCTTCGGGCAGCACCCGGACCGGGGGCGGGTCGACGCCGCCGTCGGGGGGCGCCACCGCGGGCGGGGGGACGGCCTGCACGCTGGGTCGGATCTGCTCGGGTTCGCGGTCCGGCTCGGTGCCGCACGAGACGAGCAGTGCGATCATCGGTACCACTCCGGCGAACCGCCACGACCTGCTCGTGCTGAGTTGCTGCGACACGAATGCCCTCCCTCTCCCACTCCAGTGTGCACGTACCGGATCAACACCCGGGAGCGAACCGGACTTTTCGCTCGCCGCCGCGCGGGCACCGCCCGGATCAACGAGTGCGGGGGTGCCGCGGTGCGGGCGGACGGCCGCCCCACCGATTCAGTCCACAGTGGACTAGTTGTGATCGTTCCCGCTGGTCGCACCGCCACGGCTCCAGTAGGAGGCCCACTGCTCCGAGGTGAGCCGGTGCGGATCGTGCCCGTCGGCCCGCGCCGCGGCCTCCGCTGCCCGCACGCGCCCGTCGAAGTCCAGCGCGGCGGCGCGCAGCTCGTCCTCCGGATCACCGCCGTCCAGCCTGGCGCGGGCGACCAGCTCGAACAAGCCCGCCCCCGGTGATCCGGCAGCGGTGAGCAGCTCGCGCGGCACTCCGGCGCGGTCGGCGCGGTTCACCAACTTGGCCGCCAGCGCCGCGGCGGGCTGCCCGGTGGCCACGCCGTCCAGGACGGACTCGCGCTGCTTCTCCCGCTGCTTCAGCTCGTCCCAGCGCAGCTGCTGGGACTCGGCGTCGTGCACCGAACCTGCCTCGGTGAACACCTGCGGGTGCCGGGACACCAGCTTGCCGACCAGGTCGGCGGCGACCTCGTCCACCCCGAACGGTTCCGCGCCGTCCTCGGCCGCGATCCGCGCGTGGAACAGCACCTGCAGCAGCACGTCCCCCAGCTCTTCGCGCAGCGACGCCCGGTCCCGCTGCTCGATCGCGTCCAGCAGCTCGTAGGTCTCCTCCACCAGGTAGCGGCGCAGCGAGTCGTGGTCCTGCTCCGCGTCCCACGGGCAGCCGCCCGGCGAGCGCAGCCGGTCCATCACCGCCACCGCGTCCAGCAGTTCCGCACCCACCGGTGGTTGCGCGCCGAGCAGGACCGCACCCGCTTCCAGCAGCGCCGCCGCCTGCGCCGAGTGCACGTCCGGGGCGAACAGCACCACCGGTTCGCGCTCGGCCCCGGCCAGCAGCTCCGGCACGTCGGGCGTTCCCGGGTCGTCCAGCGCGGAGACCGTGGCGGGCGGGAGTCCCGGCACCGCGTGCACCGCGGCGGCGCGGCGCAGCGCGGGCACCGCCGCCGCCGGGATCACGTCCCCGAGGCGGTCGTCCACGAGCACCACCGCCGTCCCGGGCGCCACCGTCCCGAGGTCCGGAAAGCGGGAGGTCGCGCCGGTTCCACCGGAACCGCTGGTGCGGTCGCCGGACCCCGGCGCCGCCGAACGTGCGTTGTGCATGGCGCGATTGTCCCAACCGCGCGGCCGTCCTCCGCCGCAGTGCTCGATCCATGCCGCGGAGGTTGCCGGGGAACCCGCCCGCACCCCCGTCCGACACACCGGCGCATCACCCGGTACGGGTGATCTTCGGCGACTCGCGCCGCGAAGATCACCTGTTCGGCCGCAGCCGGGGCATCGGCACCACGGCACCCCACCCGGCCGGCGGTGCGGACGCGGGACGGCGACCGCCCGACCCGCCGTCAGGAACGCGCGCCGGGCAGGACGATCCCGGTGGTCTCGTCCGCGTTCGGCGCCGCCGACAGGCCCAGCTCGTCCCACACGCCGTAGCGCGGGCTCAGCTCGACCCCGACCTGCTGGGCGGTGACCCGCAGCAGCTGGTCGCCCAGGGCCTGCATCTTCATCTCGTCCGCTCCGGCGGCGCTCGGCGCGGGCGGCGGCGGGCCCACCTCGCGGCGCTTGATCCGCACCACCGTCCACTGCCCGGACTGCGGCTGCAGCTCGAACGCCATCGCCGTGCCGGTGCGCGCGCCGAACAGCGGGGTGCCCGCCGCCAGGTCGGGCACGTCGGCGGAGCGCAGCCGCTGGTCGGCGGCGGCACCCGTCCCGGCCTGCCGGTCCTCGGCGACGAGCGCGGCCGATTCCGCGTCACCGCCCGCCATCCGCCGCACCTTCTCCTCGGCTTCGCGGCGGTTCATCGCGGAGGTGACGTCGTAGACGACCGACAACCGGTCCACGTACTTGCGGCCCAGCTCGGCCGCGAGCAGCCGGCTGCGCACCACGTCCTGGATGTCGCTCTCGGTGTAGATCTGGCCCTTGCTGGCGGCCTGCGGACCACCGGCCGAGTCGATGACGTCGGCGACCCGCCGCTCGTCCACGTCCAGGTCCTCGGTCCGCGCGGCCTGCTTCATCAGCTCGCGGCGCACCAGGTCTGCGGCCATCCGGCGGCTGAGCTCGCCGAGCATGCCCTGCTCGGACAGCTGCGCCTTCGCCTCGGGCTCCTTGTCCAGGACCGCGCGGTAGCGGCTCTGCACCTCGTTGACCGGGATCCGCGCCTCCCCGACGAACGCCGCGGCGCCCGCCTTGCCCGGTTCGACACCGCAACCGGCGAGCAGTGCGCAGCAGAGCAGGATCAACGCGAGCGGGCGGACCCGGTGCATGGCGGAACTCACAGCGATCACCCTCTCACGAGATCATCGCAGGGTGAAACCTCCGCCCGCCGGGTCCGGCCCCGGTCAGTTCACGCAGGGCACGCCGCCCGCGGTGATCGGCTGCTCCGGTTCCTGGGCGAGCCGCAGTCCGTCCAGCCGCAGTGCCTTCGCACCGGCGAAGTTCACCGCACCCGGACCGTCGTAGTCCGCGCCGAGGTACACCTCGGCGGTGCCCGCCGGGACGGATCCGCTGGTGCGCACCGGGATTCCGCCGAGCGCCGCCGCGACCTGCTCCCCCGCGTCCTGCTCGCCCGCGGCGACCCGCACCGAGGAGGAGCTCGCCGACGCCGCGTTGCCCGTCGACCCGGTGCCGAAGCCCTGCGCCGCCAGGTGGTTCGCCACGCCCGCGGCCAGGCCGGTGATGCCGGAGGCGTTGTAGACGTCCACGGAGACCTCCGCCGGGGAGCTCGACTCGGAGGTCTCGGGCTGCGCCTCCGGCGACCGCTCGGCCTGCTGGCGCACCGCGCGTTCTTGCGGGGACAGCAGCAGGTTCGCCACGAACCGGTGCACCTCGTCCTCGTCGGCCTGCACGTCTTCGCGCCCGGACGGGCCGACGAGCTCCACCGGGATGGTGTGGAAGTCGATGTCGCCGCCCGCGATGCCGTGCATCTGCTGCGCGAACTCCATGATGTCCCAGCCGGAATCGACCACCACCGACTTCTGCAGCGCCCCGATCAGCTCGCCGAGCCGCACCGGGTTGCCCAGCGTGCCCGCGGACAGGATCTTGTTCGCCAGTCCGGACATGAACACCTGCTGGCGCACCACCCGGTCCAGGTCGTAGTTCGGCAGGCCGTAGCGCTGGCGGACGAAGGCCAACGCGTCCGCGCCTTCGACCGTCTGACGCCCGGCGGGGAACACCGCGCCGGAGTGCGCGCTGTCGTCCACCGCCTCGTTCAAGCACACCTCGACGCCGCCCACGGCCTTGGTGACGTCGTAGAACCCCAGCAGGTTGACCTCAGCGTAGTGGTCGATGCTGGCGCCGGAGAGCTCTTCGATCGTTTTGATCAGGAATTTCTGGCCTTCGGCCTTGGATTGCAGTTCCAGCTGCTTGGGGTCGGTGACGCCGTCCTGTTCGAGGCGGTGGCGGGCTTCGCTCTTGGCGCGGCCGAGGGCGGAATTGAGCTTCTGCTCGCCGTAGCCGTTGCCGAGTTCGACCATGGTGTCGCGGGGGAAGGACACGGCGCTGGCGCGTTGCCCGCCGTTGGGGATGCGCACCAGGATCATCGTGTCGGTGAGGTCGCCGCCCTCGTCGTCGGTGGTGCGCAGTTCCTTGAGCACCTCTTCGGGCAGCGGGTTCCCGTCGGCGTCGGTGCGGCTGTCGTTGCCGACCAGCAGCACGTCGGTCGCGCCGTCCGGCGAGTTCAGGCCGCTGCCGATGACATCGCTGCCGGAGAGCCCGCCGGTGACCCCGTTGAGGGCGCCCCACGCGTAGGCGCTGCTCCCCAGGACCGCCACCGACAGCAGGGCGATCACCGTGCGCCCGAAGAACTTCCGCGCGCGGCGCGGCCTGCGCGGGCGAGGTGGTTCGCGGGGAACGACGGGGTGCCGCACGGTCGTCGCCTCGCCGGGACGGGACGGCCCCGGACGAGCATTCCTCGGTCGCTGCGGTCCTCGTGCACGCTCCACGCCCTCGTCCTCTCCCCGCCCCTGCAACACCAGGAGGCGCGCCGACCGGCGCGGCCACCTACGAGTTCAGACGCGCCACGGCCGAGCGGGTTGCCTCCCGGCACCGCACGACCACCGATCAGACCCCGGACCACCGGCGGGAGCGGAGCGCTCGCGAACGCGCGCCGATCATGCCCCGGCGCACGCACCACCGCCAGCAGAACCGCCGAGCACGCACCCGTCCGGCCGAGCGGAACGCACCGCGCGGCAGCGGGTTCAGGACGCGGTCAGCCCACCGGCGCCGGTCGACCGGCGAGCGAGGTCAGCAGGGTCGCGCACCACTCCAGCAGCGCCTCGTCCCGCAGCGGCGGCGCGCCGATCCGCCCGCCCGCGGCACCTTCGGTCGGCCGCGGCACGGACACGGTGCGGACCGTCGCCTTGTACACCGCCTTCGGGTAGAGCCGCTTGAGCCGCATCTGCTGCGAGTCGGCCAGTTCCAGCGGCGCCACCCGCAGCGAGGAGCCCTGCAAGGTCACCTCGGTGACGCCGTGTTCCCGGCACACCTGGCGGAACGCGGCGACCTTCAGCAGTCGCCGCACCGGTTCCGGCAGCGGACCGTAGCGGTCCTCCAGCTCGGCGCGCACCGCGTCCAGCGCGGCCTGGTCCCCGGCCGCCGCGATCTTCCGGTAGGCCTCCAGCCGCAGCCGCTCCCCCGGCACGTAGTCGTGCGGGATGTGCGCGTCGACCGGCAGGTCCACCCGCACCTCGGCGAGCTCCTGCTCCAGGTCGGCGGTGCCCGCGCCCGCGTGCTGCTTGAACGCCTCCACGGCCTCGCCGACGAGCCGCACGTACAGGTCGAAGCCGACGCCCGCGATGTGCCCGGACTGCTCGGCGCCGAGGATGTTGCCCGCGCCGCGGATCTCCAGGTCCTTCATCGCCACCGCCATGCCCGCGCCGAGCTCCGAGTTCTGCGCGATCGTCGCGAGCCGGTCGTGCGCGGTGTCGGTGAGCGGTTTCTCGCCCGGGTACAGGAAGTACGCGTAGCCGCGCTCGCGGGCGCGCCCGACCCGGCCGCGCAGCTGGTGCAGCTGGGAGAGGCCGAGCATGTCGGAGCGCTCCACGATCAGCGTGTTCGCGTTGGAGATGTCCAGCCCGGTCTCGACGATCGTGGTGCACACCAGCACGTCGTGCTCGCGCTCCCAGAACCCCTGGATGATCTTCTCCAGGCGCTCCTCGTTCATCTGGCCGTGCGCGGTGACGATCCGCGCCTCCGGCACCAGCTCGCGCAGCGACCGGGCGGCCTTCTCGATCGTGGAGACCCGGTTGTGCACGAAGAACACCTGGCCGTCGCGCAGCAGCTCGCGGCGGATCGCGGCGCCGACCTGCTTCTCGTCGTAGGCGCCGACGTAGGTCAGCACCGGGTGCCGCTCCTCCGGCGGGGTCAGGATGGTCGACATCTCGCGGATGCCGGCCATGCTCATCTCCAGGGTCCGCGGGATGGGCGTCGCCGACATCGTCAGCACGTCCACGTGGGTGCGCAGCGCCTTGATGTGCTCCTTGTGCTCGACGCCGAAGCGCTGCTCCTCGTCGACGATGACCAGTCCGAGGTCCTTGTAGCGCACGCCGGTCTGCAGCAGCCGGTGCGTGCCGATCACGATGTCCACCGAACCGTCCGCGAGGCCCTGCAGCGTCTGCTCCGACTCCTGCGGGGTGGTGAACCGGGACAGGCCCTTGATGGTGACCGGGAAGGAGCGCATCCGGTCGGTGAAGGTGTTCAGGTGCTGCTGGGCGAGCAGCGTCGTCGGCACCAGCACCGCCACCTGCTTGCCGTCCTGCACGGCCTTGAACGCGGCGCGCACCGCGATCTCCGTCTTGCCGTAGCCGACGTCGCCGCAGATCACCCGGTCCATCGGGACGGCGCGCTGCATGTCGGCCTTCGCCTCGTCGATCGCGGCGAGCTGGTCCCCGGTCTCGGTGTAGGGGAACGCGTCCTCCAGCTCCCGCTGCCACGGGGTGTCCGGGCCGAACGCGTGGCCGGGCGCGGACTGGCGGGCCGCGTAGAGCTGCACGAGTTCGGCGGCGATCTCCTTGACCGCCTTGCGCGCCTTGGCCTTGGTGTTCTTCCAGTCGGAGCCGCCGAGCTTGTTCAGCGTCGGCAGCTCGCCGCCGACGTAGCGGGACACCTCGTCGAGCTGGTCGGTGGGCACGAACAGCCGGTCGCCGGGCTGGCCCCGCTTGCTGGAGGCGTACTCCAGCACCAGGTACTCGCGGGTGGCGCCGCCGACGGTGCGCTGCACCATCTCCACGTACTTGCCGATGCCGTGCTGCTCGTGGACGACGAAGTCACCGGCCTTCAGCGCCAGCGGGTCCACCGCGTTGCGCCGCCGCGAGGGCATCCGGCGCATGTCCTTGGTGGACGTACCGCCGCGGCCACCGGTCAGGTCGGTCTCGGTGAGCACCACCAGGCCCACCCCGGCGGCGGCGAAACCGTCCTCCAGGCCGCCGCGCACCACGGTGATCACGCCGGTCTCGGGGGCCGCGGTCAGCCCGTCGGCGGCGTGGCGCACCGGCAGCTCGCCGTCCCGGAACTGCTGCACCGCGCGCTGCGCCGTCCCCTGGCCGGGCACCACCAGCACCGCGGCGCCGCCGGAGGCGGTGTGCGCGCGCAGGTCGGTGAAGGCCCGCTCCACCTCACCGCGGTACGCCTCGACCTGCTTGAGGCCCAGGTGCACCACGCCGCGGTCCGCGCTGTCGCTGCTGAGCTGGGTCAGCGTCCACCACGGCAGCCCGATCTCCCGGGTCCGCTCCTCGACCTCCGCGAGGCCCCGGTACGCCGAGGCGCCCAGGTCGATGGGGGCCTTGCCGCCGTCGGCGGCGACCATCCAGGACGCCTCCAGGAACTCCTGCCCGGTGCGCACCAGGTCCGCGGCCCGCGCCCGCACCTTCTCCGGGTCGGACAGCAGCACGTGGGTGCCGTCCGGCACCAGTTCGGTGAGCAGCCGCATCTCGCCGTCGCACAGCGCCGGGATCAGCGCCTCCATGCCTTCGACGGCGGCGCCGCCCGCGATCTTGCCGAGCATCTCGGACAGGTGCGCGTCCGCCTCGTGCCGCCGGGCCAGCTCGGCCGCGCGCTCCGCCACCTCCGGGGTGATCAGCAGTTCGCGGCAGGCGGGGGCGTACAGCGCGGTGTCGGTGGCATCCGGCAGCGAGCGCTGGTCGGCGACCGAGAACGGGCGGATCTCGGTGACCTCGTCGCCCCAGAACTCCACCCGCAGCGGGTGTTCCACGGTCGGCGGGAACACGTCCACGATGCCGCCGCGCACGGCGAACTCGCCGCGCTTCTCCACCATGTCCACGCGCGAGTAGGCGAGGCCGGCCAGCCGTTCCACCAGGTCCTCGAAGTCGTGCTCGTCGCCGAGCCGCAGCCGCACCGGGGCCAGCTCGCCCAGGCCGGGCGCGATCGGCTGGATGAGGCTGCGGACCGTCGTGACCAGCACCCGCACCGGGCCTTCGGCGTGCTCTTCGGGGTGCGCGAGCCTGCGCAGCACCGCGAGCCTGCGCCCCACCGTGTCCGCGCGCGGGGACAGCCGCTCGTGCGGCAGCGTCTCCCAGGACGGGAGCACCGCGATGCCGTCCGCGCCGAGCAGGTCCTCCAGCGCGGACGCGGTCTCCTCGGCCTCCCGGCCGGTCGCGGTCACCAGCAGCACCGGGGCCGCCGCACCGGTGTCGGCGGCGAGCGCCGCCGCGGCCAGCGGACGGGCGGCGACCGGGCCCTCCAGCACCAGGTGCGGCCGACCGGCCGCGGACACCACTTCGCGGAAGGTCTCCTCCCGCAGCAGCGCGTCGAGCAGCCCGTGCAGCGCGGCCGGAGCCGCGTCGGTCGCCGTGGCAGGACCAGCCTGGATCATCAGAATCCCTCGCACCGAGAACGGAAAGCGCACAGACCCGTCCCCGGGACGACTGCGTCCGAGTCCGGCGTGCGGGGGTCGGCGTCGCGACGGCTGAGCCGGGACCGGCTCTCCCCAGGCGGACCGGTTGCCGGGTGGCGGGAGTCGCCGTCCAGCCTACGACTCCGCACCGACGACGTCCGGTCGCCCCGCGCCGGCGGGGCGCGGACGGGCACGGCGGGTGCCCGGGCGGTGCCACACTGTGGCGATGCGCGCTAGCCGAGTCGCCGCCGTCGCCCTGGTCGTCCTGCTCGGCGCGTGCGGCGCCCCGGACGGCGCGCCACCGCCGCCGAGCACCCGCGCTCCGGACCCGGTGCCGTCCACGCTGCGGGTGGAGGTCCTCGGCGGCGGCTTGGAGCACCCGTGGGACCTCGGCTTCCTGCCCGACGGCACCGCGCTGGTGACGCAGCGGCCGGGACGGCTGGCGCTGCTCGCCGACACCAGTCCCGGGGCGCAGATCCGGCCGGTGCGCGCCGACCTCGACGACGTGCTCGCCGAGGGCGAGGGCGGCCTGCTGGGAATGGTGGTGCACCCGGACTTCGCCGAGAGCAGGCGCTTCGTCACCTGCCAGACGCACCGGCGGGACGGGCGGGCGGTGGACGTGCGGCTGGTGACCTGGCGGCTCGCCGAGGACGGCGGCAGCGCCGAACGCGTCGGACCGCCGCTGCTGGCGGGCCTGCCGGTGAACCCGGGTGGCAGGCACTCCGGCTGCCGCCCGGAGCTGGCCGCGGACGGCGCGCTGCTGGTCACCACCGGCGACACCGCCGACCCGGCCGCCGCGCAGGACCGCCGCGGGCTGGGCGGGAAGGTGCTGCGGATGGACCTGCGCACCGGTGCGCCGCTGCCCGGCAACCCCTTCCTGGACTCCCCGGACCCCGCCGAACGGTTGGTCTACAGCTACGGTCACCGCAACCCGCAGGGCATCGCGCAGCGCCCCGGCGGCCAGGTGTTCGTCGCCGAGCACGGGCCGGACTCCGACGACGAGCTCAACCTGCTGCGCCCGGGCGGCAACCACGGCTGGGACCCGTCGCGCGGCGGCGACTCCGATTCCTACGACGAGTCGGTGCCGATGACGGACCTGCGCCGGTTCCCGGACGCGGTGACCGCGGTGTGGTCCTCGGGAGGGACGACGGAGGCGGTGTGCGCGGCCGCGTTCCTCACCGGGGGGACGTGGGGGCGGTTCGACGGGATGCTCGCGGTGACCGCGCTGAAGGGGTCGAAGCTGATGCTGTTCCGCCTGGCCCCGGACGGGTCGGTGCGGGAGGTCCTGGTACCACCGGAGCTCGACGGCCTGCACGGCAGGCTCCGCGCCGCGCGGCTCGGCCCGGACGGCGCCCTCTACGTCACCACGTCCAACGGCACCGACGACCGGATCCTGCGCGTCACCTCGTCCTGACCCGCCGGACGGAGGTCAGCGCCAGGTGCCGAGCTTGGGCTTGTGCTCCAGGTTGGAGAGGCCGTTCCAGGCGATGTTGACCAGGTGCGCGGCCACGTCGTCCTTCTTCGGCTTGCGCGCCTCCAGCCACCACTGGCCGACCAGCGCGACCATGCCGACCAGCGCCTGGCTGTAGAGCGGGGCGAGCTTCGCGTCGTAGCCCTTCGCGCTGAACTGGAGCCCGAGGATGTGCTCGACCTGGCTGGCGATGTCGTTGAGCAGCGAGGAGAACGTGCCGGTGGTGGAGGCCACCGGCGAGTCGCGGACCAGGATGCGGAACCCGTCGGTGCAGGTGTCGATGTATTCGAGCAGCGCGCCCGCGGCCTGCTCCAGCAGCGCGCGGGGGTGCCCGGCCGAGAGCGCCGAGACGATGCGGTCCAGCAGGGCGCGCATCTCGCGGTCCACGACCACCGCGTAGATGCCTTCCTTGCCGCCGAAGTGCTCGTAGACGACCGGCTTGGACACGCCGGCCCGGTGCGCGATCTCCTCGATGGAGGCCGCTTCGAAGCCCTTCTCCGCGAACAGGGCCCTGGCCACGTCGAGCAGCTGCTGACGTCGTTCCTCACCGGTCATCCGGACTCGGGTGGTGCGGGCCGAACGCCGCCTGGTCTCCGAATCCGGCGAGTTCCGCTTGCGCCGTCCTGCTGCCACGCAGGTCACCCTATCCGTCGAGATCCGCCGAGGTGCGCGCCTCCCCGATCGCGCGCGGCGCTGCGCACCCGGGGAGGGCGGGCGCGCGGCCGCGCGACGAGGAGGTCGGCCCGGCGGCGCCCCCGCTGGGTCACCGGTCCGCGAGGACCGGCCCCGGCGAGGTTCCACCGCCGTGACCGCCGGAGGGTCAGCCCTTGTAGTCGGTGACCGCGATCCGGGCCAGCCGCTTCTCGTTCGGCCAGCGGACCTTCCAGGCCCAGCCGACCTTCTCGAAGAACCAGATCACCCGCGCCGAGATGTCCAGCTGCCCGCGCAGCACCCCGTGCCGGGCGCAGGTCGGGTCAGCGTGGTGGGAGTTGTGCCAGGACTCGCCGAACGACACGATCGCCAGCGGCCAGAAGTTCGCCGCCTTGTCGCGGCTCTTGAACGGGCGCTCGCCGATCATGTGGCAGATCGAGTTCACCGACCACGTGATGTGGTGCAGCAGCGAGACCCGCACCAGCCCGGCCCAGAAGAAGCCGGTCAGCGCGCCCCACCAGGACCAGGTGAGGAGCCCGCCGAGCACCGCGGGCAGCACCAGGCTCAGCGCGGTCCACAGCACGAAGAGGTTGTTCAGCTTGACCAGCCGCTCCTCCTTGTGCAGGTCGGGCGCGAACCGCTCCTCGTTGGTCATGTTCCGGTCGAACAGCCAGCCCATGTGCGCGTGCCAGAAGCCCTTGGCCAGCGCACCCGGAGTGCTGCCGAAGCGCCACGGCGAGTGCGGGTCGCCGTCGCGGTCCGAGTAGGCGTGGTGCCGCCGGTGGTCGGCGACCCAGGTGATCACCGGGCCCTGCAGCGAGGTCATGCCCGCGATCGCGAGCGTGGCGCGCACCGGCCAGTTGGACTTGAACGAGCCGTGCGTGAACAGCCGGTGGAACCCGACGGTGACGCCGAGCCCGCTGAACACGTAGAAGAAGGCCGCGAGGCCGACGTCGACCCAGCCGAGGCCCCAGCCCCAGGCGAACGGGATCGCGGCGACGAGCGCGACGCACGGGATCAGGACGAACGCGTAGACGAAGAACTGGGCGAGTCGGGGACGGGCCCCCGCGGTGAGCGGCTTGGGCCCGGACTCGGCCCCGGAAGTCTCGGGGGCAACGTCGGTTGCTGCGGTCATACTCAGTACCTCTACTGGGTCAGGTGGCGGAAGAACGTTGGTCGGCAGCGCCGGGAAAGCGGTGTCGGCCCCGCAGATCCTACGGGACCGTAACCTACGCCAGCGTAAGTTGGTGGATGCACAATCGTCACCCCCCGGCGACGGAAATACGGCGTGTCGCTACCGCCCGGGCGTGTCCGGATCGTCGGTTCCGATCGTTCGTGCACCCGTGAGAACGATCACCCTGGACGGGCATGCCACGATGTCGACTGGGCGACCGCGGTCGGTCGGCGTGGCGGTAAGCTCTGGCGCCGGACCACATCGCCCGATCCGCCGTGGTGTAAAGGCAGCACCTCAG
Source organism: Saccharopolyspora sp. 7B (assembly GCF_020177435.1). Taxonomy (NCBI): domain Bacteria; kingdom Bacillati; phylum Actinomycetota; class Actinomycetes; order Pseudonocardiales; family Pseudonocardiaceae; genus Saccharopolyspora; species Saccharopolyspora sp. 7B. The sequence goes on from NZ_JAIUKC010000082.1 coordinate 56,492, forward strand.
ATTTTGGTTCTGATGGTCCAGGTTCGAGTCCTGGCGGCGGAGCAGCGGTCCCCGCGACGCCGTGCGCGATGTCCCGACGGGAACCGTGGTCGATCGCCGACCTCCCCGGCCCCGGCCGGGCTTGGATGCCAGCAGGGGGTGTGCGCCGCTGCGCGAGGACACGACGGACGTGCGCGACGATGCGGCAACCGCGCTGAGCGAGGTCAGCGACGCGTGGTTGGTCGGTCGCGCTCGCGAACTCAACGCCGTCGGCCAGAACAGCGACGCACTGGGCCAGCGCGGCACCATCCGCGAAGCCGACGGCCTGCTCGCCGAGGCGCAGCGGCGCGGTGAACCCCGCATCGTCGCCCAGCTGCTGCGGCACTGCGCCGCGATGCGGCTGTCCTCCTCCGGGCTCGCGCACGGCGCCGAACCGCTGCTGGACGAACTCCTCACGCACAGCCGCAGGCACGGCCTGACCGTGCTGGAAGCCGACGCCTACGCGCTGCGCGGCAGGCGCGCGCTGCTCACCGGCAGCGAGGACAACGCGATCACCGAGGTCGCCAGCGGGCTCGCCATGCTGGAGGACGAACCCGTCCCGGACACCGCGCTGGGCAGGCGCTCCTGGGACCGGCTGCTGGCGACCGCGCTGATCGACCTGGGCTCGGTGCTCACCCAGCTCGGCGTGTACGAGACCGCGGACGAGGTGATGGCCCGCGCGCTGCACCGGATCCGGGAGAGCGGCGGCCCGCACGAGATAGCGCTGCACATGATGAACCGCTGCCGGATGTTCCTCGGCTGGGGTTTGCGGCTGGAGCGCATCGGCCAGCAGGACGCGGCGGGCGAGCGGTTCGCCACCGCCTCCGGGCTGGCGCTCGGTGTGGAGGTGCCGTGGCGGGAATCGCTGTTCCCCCGGCTCGCGGACCGCTCCGCCGCCGACCAGATCCCGGTGCTCGGCGCCGCGCACGCGCTCGCCCAGCCCGGCGAGGAGCACATCGAGCGGTTGCGGCGGCTGCGCTCGCTGGACCGGGCCATCCACCCGCGCGAGAAGATCATCGTGACGATCGCGCTGTCCCGCTGCCTGATCGGCGCGGGCCGGCGGTCGGAGGCGGTGCGGATGCTCTCCGACACCCGCTCCAAGGTCACCAGCGACGCCGCCGACCCCACGCTGCGGATCTCGCTCGCCCGCGAGTACGCGCAGCTCACCGAGCTCGACCAGGACCGGCCCACCAGCGATGCGGTGCACGACTACGTGCTGGACCTGGAGAACGAGCTGTGGGCGATGCGGGAAGGCCGCTACCTGACGCTGAGCACGCGGCTGGAGAACTCGCGGCTGAACCTGCGCCACGACGCGATCACCCAGCAGGCGCTGCAGGACCCGCTGACCGGGCTGTCCAACCGGCGGGCGCTGGACGAACGGCTGGACGCGCTGCTGGACTCCCCGGAGGCGCAGCCGCTGTCGGTGGCGCTGGTCGACCTGGACGGCTTCAAGGAGGTCAACGACCGCTGCTCGCACGCCGAGGGCGATGACGTGCTGCGGGTCGTGGCGAGCACGCTGCGGGACACGCTGCGGGTGGACGACTTCGTGGCCCGCTACGGCGGCGACGAGTTCGTGGTGCTGCTGCCCGGCGTGACGCTGGCCGCGGCCGAGTCGGCGCTGCGGCGGACGGTGGAGGCGATCGCGCGGCTGCCGAAGGCGCTGTCCCGCGGGGTGACGCTGTCGATCGGCGTGGTCGCGCGGCGACCGCAGGAGTCCGGCGCGCAGGTGCAGGCCCGCGCGGACGCGGCGATGTACCAGGCCAAGCGGGACGGCGGTAACCAGGTGGCCACGTTCGCGGTGGAGTCGTCGGGCGGCGACGACGAGGAGACCTGGATCCCGCCGCAGCCCCGCTGATGGTTCACCCGGACCGGCCCAGCCGATGCTCGTGCGTGCACTCTCCGTGAGCGACCCGTCCCCGGGGCGGGCAGTCGGGACCCGGCGGCCCGCAACGCACCGCGACGTCGGCGACCACCCGCCAGCATTCCGCCCGATTGATCACAAAGCAGCAGTTCGGGACGGCCGCGACGTCCGGAGCGGGGTGGACCGGGCAGGTAGCATCGGCGTCCGCCGGACAAGCGGGAAGGGCCACCGGCGCGCGCGCGGCACGCCCCGGTTACCCTTCACCCGCTTGGACGCCACCAGCAGCCGGTTCGCGGCGAGACTGCTCACCGTGACCACACCGACCAGGGCGACTCCGGCGTGTCGGCGTCGAACCCGCTTGAGACCCAAGGGAGTGCGTTGATGCCTCAGGGCGAGAACGCCCGGCCCGCCCCCAGCACGTCCGGCGCGGCTTCCTCCGCTTCCCCCTCCGCACTCGGCAACGCGGGCTCCGCGGTCAGCACCATCGTGCTCGCCGCGGGCGAGGGGACCCGGATGCGCTCCGCGACGCCGAAGGTGCTGCACCCGCTCGCCGGCCGGCCGCTGGTCGAGCACGCGGTGCGGGCGGCGGCCGGGACCGGGCCGGACGACCTGGTGGTCGTGATCGGCCACGGCCGGGACGCCGTCGGCGAGCACCTCGCGCAGGTCGCCGACGGCCTCGGCCGCAAGGTGCACACCGTCGTCCAGGACCGGCAGCTCGGCACCGGGCACGCGGTCGCGTGCGGGATGACCGCGCTGGCGAACCAGCGGCAGGGCACCGTGCTGGTCAGCTACGGCGACGTCCCGCTGCTGGACACCGCGACGCTCGACGCGCTGCTCGCCGAGCACCACGAGCGCGGCAACGCGGTCACCGTGCTCTCGGCGGTCGTCGACGACCCCACGGGCTACGGCAGGCTGGTCCGCGACGCCGCCGGGAACGTCACCGGCATCGTCGAGCAGAAGGACGCCACCGCCGAGCAGGCCGCCATCGGGGAGATCAACTCCGGGGTGTACGCGTTCGACGCGGCGGTGCTCTCCGACGCGCTGGAGCGGTTGTCCACCGACAACGCGCAGGGCGAGCTGTACCTGACCGACGTGCTGTCCATCGCCCGCTCCGACGGCCACCCGGTGGGCGCGCTGGTGTGCGCGGACACCTGGCTCGTGGAGGGCGTCAACGACCGGGTGCAGCTGGCCCGGCTCGGTGCGGAGCTCAACCGCAGGCTGGTGCTCGGCTGGATGCGCGAGGGCGTCACCGTCACCGACCCGTCCTCGGTGTGGCTGGACTGCGACGTGGTGCTCGACCGCGACGTGACCGTGGAGCCGGGAGTGCAGCTGCGCGCGGGCACCACCGTCGGCGAGGGCGCGCTGATCGGCCCGGACACCACGCTGACCGGCTGCACCGTGCACCCGGGTGCCTCGGTCGTGCGCACCCACGGCGAAGGCGCCGAGGTCGGTCCCGGCGCCTCGGTGGGGCCGTTCGCCTACCTGCGCCCCGGCGCGCGGCTCGGCGAGAAGGGCAAGATCGGCACCTTCGTCGAGGTCAAGAACGCCGAGATCGGCACCGGCAGCAAGATCCCGCACCTCACCTACGTCGGCGACGCCGAGATCGGCGAGGGCAGCAACATCGGTGCGGCGAGCGTCTTCGTGAACTACGACGGCGTCGCCAAGCACCGCACCGTGATCGGTTCCCACGCCCGGACGGGGGCGGACAACATGTTCGTCGCTCCCGTCGAGGTCGGGGACGGCGCCTACACGGCCGCCGGTTCGGTCATCACCCAAGATGTCCCCCCGGGCGCCATGGCGGTCGCCCGCGGGAGGCAGCGCAACATCGAAGGCTGGGTGGCTCGCCGCCGCCCGGACACCGCCGCCGATCGAGCCTCCCGGCAGGCTCAGCAGCGGTCGGGATCTGACGACCTGACCACCAATCCGACGAGTGACACCCGATGATGGGCGTCAACGGGGAGGGACGATGACCGTGAGTGCCATGTCTGCGACCCCGAAGAAGAGCCTCAAGCTCTTCTCCGGGAGCAGCCACCCGGAACTTGCCGAGGAGGTGGCCAAGCAACTCGACGTGACGGTCACGCCCCAATCGGCCTACAAGTTCGCGAACGGCGAGATCTTCGTCCGCTACGACGAGTCGGTCCGCGGCTGCGACGCCTTCGTGATCCAGTCGCACTGCACGCCGCTCAACGACGCCATCATGGAACAGCTGATCATGGTGGACGCGCTGAAGCGGGCCAGCGCCAAGCGCATCACCGTGGTCATGCCGTTCTACGGCTACGCCCGGCAGGACAAGAAGCACAAGGGCCGCGAACCGATCTCGGCCCGCCTGATGGCGGACCTGTTCAAGACCGCGGGCGCCGACCGGATCATGACGGTGGACCTGCACACCGACCAGATCCAGGGCTTCTTCGACGGGCCGGTGGACCACCTGCTCGCGCAGACGGTGCTGTCGGACTACATCCGGCAGACCTACTCCGACGAGAAGATCACCGTGGTCTCGCCGGACTCCGGCCGGGTGCGGGTCGCGGAGAAGTGGGCGGACAACCTCGGCGGGACCCCGCTTGCGTTCATCCACAAGACCAGGGACCCCACGAAGCCGAACCAGGTCGTCGCGAACCGCGTCGTCGGTGACGTCGAAGGCCGGCTGTGCGTGCTGGTCGACGACATGATCGACACCGGTGGCACGATCACCAAGGCCACCGAGCAGCTGCTGGAGTCCGGCGCGAAGGACGTCATCATCGCGGCGACCCACGGCGTGCTCTCCGGCCCGGCGGTGGAGCGGCTGTCGTCCTGCGGGGCGAAGGAGGTCGTGCTGACGAACACGCTGCCGATCCCGGACGACCACCACTTCGACACGCTGCGGGTGCTCTCGATCGCCCCGCTGGTCGCCGAGGCGATCCACCAGGTGTTCGAGGACGGTTCGGTCACCAGCCTGTTCGACGGCCACGCCTGAGCGAAGTCCGAACGCACGACGGCCCGGTCCCCCTCGGGGCCGGGCCGTTGCGCGTCCGCGGCGGTCGGCCCGGAGCGGGCGGGCCGAGCGCGATCAGATGGTCGTGACGACCTCGTCGTAGTCGTGGCGGGGCAGGCGGTCGAACCACGGGTCCTCGCCCGGCTTGCCGATGTTGACCACGACGAGCACCTGCTGCTTGCCGTCCGGGAAGAACTCGGCGTTGATGCCCGCCGGGTCGAAGCCGGTCATCGGGCCCGCGGCCAAGCCGGCGGCGCGCACGCCGAGGATGAAGTAGGCGACCTGCAGGCTCGCGTTGAGCCTGGCGTGCTCGGTGCGGAAGTCGTCGTCCGCCCACATGTCCTTGGCGTTGGGGGCGTGCGGGAACATCCGCGGCAGGTTCTCGTGGAAGTCGGTGTCGGCGGCGAGCACGGCGACGACCGGAGCGCTCTCGGTCTTGGCCCGGTTGCCCCCGCCCAGGTGCGGCAGCAGGCGCTGCTTGCCCTCGTCGGAGCGGATCAGGACGATGCGCAGCGGCTGCTGGTTCATGGAGGTCGGGCCCCACTTGACCAGGTCGTGGATGGCGCGCAGCTGCTCGTCGGTGACCTCGTCGGCGCTGAAGGTGTTGGCCGTGCGGGCGTTGCGGAACAGCAGGTCCTGGGCTTCCTCGGACAGCTGGAGGCCGGTCGTCGAATCGGTCGAGGTCATGATCACTTCCTTGCTCGCGGTTTCTCCGAGCAACGTGTTTGAAGCTTCCACCATTCCGGCAGAGGCGCGCGTCACACCCGTCCCGCTCGTCAGAACAGGCCGACGAGCTCGTTGATCGCCACGCCGACGAACAGCAGCAGGCACAGCACCAGCAGCGTGTTCGACAACCACCGGGAGCGGTGCTCGGCCGGCATCATCGAGCGCGAGTTCAGCAGCACCAGCAGCGTGCCCGCCAGGAACGGCATGAACAGCGCGCCCAGCACCCCGTACACCAGCGTCAGCTGGAACGGCTTGCTGAACAGCAGCAGCAGCATCGGCGGGAAGGTCAGCCACAGCAGGTAGATCCGGTAGGGCGCGCTGTGCATGCCCGCCTTGTGGTCGTAGGCCTCGGCGGTCTCCACCGGCGCCTCCTTCGGCAGCCGCCAAGTCCGCCACCAGTCGGCGAACAGCAGGCTCACGCCGTTCCACACGCCGATCACCGAGCTGAACGCGACGGCGAAGAAGCCGACCAGGAACGGGATCCGCGCCCATTCGCCGTAGTCGGCGGCGAGCACGTCGCCGAGGTTGAGCAGGCCCTTGTCGCTCTCGGTCAGGTCCTGGCCGAGCAGGATCTCCGCGCCCACCACCAGCATCGCCACCACGAAGATGCCGGTGGTGAGGTAGCCGACGGTGTTGTCCATCCGCATGATCGGCAGCCACTTCGGCGTCCGCCAGCCCTTCGCGAACGTCCAGTAGCCGTAGGCGGCCATCGTGATGGTGCCGCCGACACCGCCCATCAGGCCGAGCACGTAGGCCACCGAGCCCGCGGGCAGCCGCGGCACCAGGCCCTCGCCGAGCTCCAGCAGGTTCGGCCCGACCAGGAACGCGGTGCCGACGACGGTCACGAACATGACCCCGACCAGCACCGTCATGATCTTCTCCAGCACCGCGTAGCGGCCGAACCACACCAGCGCCAGGCCGAGCAGCCCGCACAGCGCCGCCCAGCCGCCGACCGGCAGCACCGGGAACAGCGCGTTCAGCGGCAGCGCCGAGGCGGACATCGCGGTGGCCCCGTACACGAAGCCCCAGATCACGATGTACACGCCGAAGTAGGCGGTGGCCCACCGGCCGAGCGAGCGCCAGCCGGAGAGCATCGTGCGCTCGCCGCCGAGGTGCCAGCGCCCGACCGCCTCGCCGAGCGCCAGCTTGAACACCGTGCCCAGCAGCACCGCCCAGAACAGCGTGTACCCGTACCGGGCGCCGGCGACCATGGTTGCGACCAGGTCGCCCGCGCCGACCCCGGTGGCGGCGGCCATGATGCCGGGGCCGATCTGCTTGAACCGCGCCCAGCCGGTGGCCGGGACCTGCGGCGCGCTGCCGTTCTCGGCGCCCTGGCCGGAGCTCGTGTCTGCGGACATGCGCGTCAAACTATCGCCGCGCGTGGTGCCGGTCACCCGTCGGCGACCAAACCGTGACGCACGGGCACCGGCACTGCCGCACTTCGCCTGTCAGCGGCGAAGCCGCTGAGCGGAGACGAGCCCACGAAGCCTCAGTAAGCGACCGTGAAGCGGGTGCGGTGGTGGGCCGGTGCATCGAGCTCGTCGACGAAGGCCAGGGCGAAGTCGTCGCCGCCGATCGTCGAGTTCCCCGCCTCGTCGGACAGCAGCAGGTCGCCGCCGACCCGGTAGGTGCCGGTCCGCTCCCCCGGCGCGTAGGCGCCGAACACCGCGGGCGGGCTCACGTAGAACCAGTCGACGTCGGCGGGGGCTTCGCGCAGCGCGTCCAGCACCTCGGCGTGCGAACCCGCCTCCAGCTTGAACTCCGCCGGGAAGTCCGGGGTGTCGATGACGCGGGGACCGCCTTCGGCGACGCGCAGGCTGCCCGCCCCGCCGACGACGCCGAGCCGGAAGCCGTTGGTGCGCGCGGCGTCGAGCAGTGTCGGCACCGCGTCGAGCAGCTTCTTGCCGTCGGCCGCCGGGCGGCCCGGGGTGGCGATGAGCACCGCGTCGGCACCCTTCGTCACGTCGAGCACGAACGCCGGGTCGTGCATCGTGCCCTGGCGCCCGCTGAGCCCGTCGGCTTCGGGCAGTCCGCTCACGTCGCGGGCCACCCCGATCACCTCGTGGCCGCGGGACAGCGCTTCCTTCGCGATCCGGCCGCCCGCGTACCCGGTGGCGCCGAACAGAACGATCCGCATGCGAGATCTCCTCCAGTCGTGGACCTGACCAGGATGGTAACCATTGGTGACCAGTGACTTCACAGTGCTATAAGTACCTGGTGGTTACCAACCTGGTCCCGGACGTGCACGACCCCGCCTGCCCCACTCGCGTGGTGCTCGACCGCATCGGAGATCGCTGGACGTCGCTGGTGGTGCTGAACCTGCTGGACGGCCCGCTGCGGTTCACCCGGCTGCGCGCGGCCATCGGCGGAGTGGCGCCGAAGGTGCTCACCCAGACCTTGCGCGCGATGGAGCGCGACGGCCTGCTCCACCGGACCGTCCACGCGGAAGTTCCCCCGCGGGTGGACTACGAGCTCACCGCGCTGGGCCGGTCGCTGAGCACCCCGATCCAGGCCATCACCGACTGGGCCGAAGCCCACGTGACCGACGTGGAAGCCGCCCGTGCCGAGTACGACGCGGCCCGCGAGGACCGCTGATCGCCCCTGCACCCACCCGGGCGGCGCCCCCTTCCCGCGCAGGCTCTAAACTGTTCGGGTTGCCTCGGCGAGGCCGGGTCCTGCCACCCGGCGTGATCGACGCGGCGGCTCGGTGTTCGCCCTCGTGGACGCGAAGGACCGCCGGCGCCGCCCGCACAAGGTGCCGCCCCGTCCGGTACGCGCCGACCACGCAAGTGGTGCCCCCGCCGCCGCAGGCCGCCGACCAGTTCCGTTCCGCCCGACGTCACGAGGAGTGCACCACCGTGTCCGAGGTACGTATTTCCGTCGAACCGCGCACCGAGTTCGGCAAAGGCGCAGCCCGTCGCACCCGCCGCGCCGGCAAGATCCCCGCGGTCCTCTACGGCCACGGCTCCGACCCGAAGCACCTGTCGCTGCCCGCGGTCGAGTTCGCCCGCGCCGTCCGCGACAACGGCCAGAACGCGGTGCTGACCCTGGAGGTCGCCGGTTCGGCCAACGAGCTCGCGCTGACCAAGACCATCACCGCGCACCCGATCAAGAACTACATCGAGCACGTCGACCTGCTGCTGGTCAAGCGCGGCGAGAAGGTCACCGTGAACGTGCCGGTCGTGCTGGTCGGCGACGCCGCCCCGGGCACCCTGGTCACCCAGGACCTCAACGAGCTCGAGGTCGAGGCCGAGGCGCTGCACATCCCCGAGCAGTTCGAGGTCTCCGTGGAGGGCGCCGAGGACGGCACCCAGATCCACGCCTCCGACGTGCGGCTGCCGAAGGGCGTCACGCTGAGCTCCGCCCCCGAGGGCCTGGTCGCCAGCATCAGCGAGGCCCCCAGCGCCGCCGACATGGAGTCCGAGATCGACGCCGAGGGTGCGGGCGTCGTCGAGGACGAGCCCGAGGACGCCACCGCCTCGGAGTCCTGAGCCCACGACGTCGGGCCGGGGGGGGGGGGGGGGGGGGGGGGCGGCCCCCCCCCCCCCCCGGCCGCCCCCCCCCCGCCCCCCCCCCCCCCCCCCCCCCCCCGCGGGCGCCCCCCCCCCCCCCCCGGGGGGGGGGGGGGGGGGCGCCCCCGAGCCCGAGGACGCCACCGCCTCGGAGTCCTGAGCCCACGACGTCGGGCCGGCGGCCGGGATGCGGTGAACCGCGTCCCGGCC